>NZ_AJML01000026.1:0-76842 GCF_000259525.1 Streptococcus sp. SK140
TGAGGGATAAGAATTCTATCCATTACAAAAATATTGAAAAATTAACTCAAATCAGAACAGCTTTACAAATGGGAGCTTTAGCTTTTCAAAAATTTCCTCACCTGGCTACTGCTATTACAAATGCGATAAATAATAGTAAAGGGTATCTTAATGAACTTTCTAAATCATTTGCTTTGCTAGCCTTTCAGATGTATGAAGAAGAGCAATTTATCGAAAGTGAAATTAGGGAGGAAGAATATTATAGAACCAATAGCGAAGAAATTAAAACAGCTCGTTTAAGAGGTTTTGATGTATAAAAAAATCATCTTAGTAAGAATATTGCTAAGATGATTTTTTCTATCGATAAAACAACACCCCCACAAATATTTGTGGGGGTGTCTATGGGGGTGTTTCAATTGAAACAACTCCCTTTTTATCACCTTTTGCAAGAGCGAAAAGGCTATAATACTAGGCTTTCAGCCTTAAACAATCTTGTATTGATTATTTAAGAGTAACTGAAGCTCCAGCTTCTTCCAATTTAGCTTTGATTTCTTCAGCTTCTGCAGCTGCAACGCCTTCTTTGATGACACCTGGTGCACCATCAACAAGTTCTTTAGCTTCTTTAAGACCAAGACCTGTGATTTCACGTACAACTTTGATAACGCCGACTTTCTTGTCGCCTGCAGCTGTCAATTCAACGTCAAATGAATCTTTAGCAGCTTCTTCAGCACCACCAGCAGCAGCTACAGCTACAGGAGCAGCTGCAGTTACACCAAATTCTTCTTCGATAGCTTTTACAAGGTCGTTCAATTCAAGGATTGAAGCTTCTTTAATTTCAGCAATAATGTTTTCAATGTTCAATGCCATTGTTATTTCCTCCAAATAAGTTTATATTTTATGTTTATATTTTTGTAGCTAGGCTACGCTGCGTAGCTTAAGATTAAGCTGCGTCTTCTTTGTTGTCTGCAACCGCTTTGACTGCAAGAGCAACGTTGCGCACTGGCGCTTGAAGTACAGAAAGGAGCATAGAAAGAAGTCCTTCGCGGTTTGGAAGAGTTGCAAGAGCAACGATTTCTTCTTTTGATGCGACAGCGCCTTCGATTGCACCACCTTTGATTTCAAGTGCGTCAGCGTTTTTAGCAAAGTCGTTCAAGATTTTCGCTGGAGCGATAACATCTTCGTTAGAAAATGCTACAGCAGATGGTCCAACAAATACAGATGCAAGTTCTGCAAGTCCAGCTTTTTCAGCTGCACGACGTAAGATTGAGTTTTTAATAACTTTATACTCAACTTCGCTTCCACGAAGCTCACGACGAAGAACTGTATCTTGTTCAACTGTCAAACCACGAGCGTCTACAACGACGATTGATGCAGCAGCTTTCATTTTTTCAGCTACTACGTCAACTAGTTCCGCTTTTTTAGCAATAATTGCTTCACTCATTAGTGTGTTCACCTCCGTAATTATTTTGCTTGGGGAATTTTTCCAAAAGAAAAACGCGCCCAAACCTAGACACGAAAGTACAATACGCTTCTTTTTACATGATACGTTTTGTCCTCGGTAGGATATTTATGAGTCGAACTCCCCTACTGTCTTAGGCAGTTTTTTCAAACCGTATATAAGTATACCATACTACTTTGTTTAGTGCAAGAGTTTTTTTCTTATTTTTTAAAAAATTTATTTATTTTTTAACCTTATTTCAAGATAATCTCATCAAAAATCAATTTTAGTTCTTGACTTGTTTGATTTTTTATTGTACTATACAACAGTATATACAGTTAAAAGGAGTTATTATGAATACACAAAAGAAAACACAATTCATGACCTTGACCGCATTACTAACAGCTATCGCTATTTTGATTCCTTTGGTGATGCCCTTTAAAATTGTCATTCCTCCCGCTTCCTACACTTTAGGAAGTCACGTTGCAATTTTTATCGCTATGTTTCTCTCGCCATGGATGGCTATCTTTGTTATTATAGCTTCTAGTTTAGGATTTCTCATGGCTGGGTATCCGATTGTCATTGTACTTCGCGCCTTTTCCCACATATTCTTTGGAAGTCTGGGTGCTTTCTATCTTCAAAAACATCCTCAAACCTTGGACAATAAGAAATCTTCATTGATTTTCAATTTTGTACTTGGTTTAGTTCATGCAATTGCTGAAGTTTTGGCTTGTATGATTTTTTATGCTAGTACTGGAACTGACTTAAAAAATATGTTCTATGTCTTGTTTGTATTAGTTGGATTTGGTACTATTATCCATAGTATGGTAGACTATTACTTAGCCTTGGCTGTTTATAAAGCATTGAGAAAACGCCGTTAAGCGTTAAGAGAGAAGAATATGACAAAAAATCGAAAAGAAGCACTTTTACAACTGTTAAAGGAGTCTCAAAAACCTCTAAATGGTCAAACATTAGCAGACCGTTTTCATGTAACCCGTCAGATTATCGTTCAGGACATTGCTGTTCTACGTGCTGATGGTGCTCCGATCTTATCAACCAATCGCGGCTATATTTATAAAGAAAGCAAGACCAATCCTTATGTTCACAAACTGTTTAAAGTTAAGCACGAGATGGAAGAAATTGGTCAAGAACTTCTAGCTATCGTCGATAATGGGGGACGTGTTCAGAATACCTTGATTGATCATCCTGTCTACGGAGAAATTGAAACCTTGCTCAAACTCTCTTGTCGCCGGGACGTTCAGCATTTTTTAGAGCAAGTCGAAAGGTCTGATTTTAGACCACTTTCTGAATTAACAGATGGCGTCCATTATCACCTAGTCGAAGCTGAAAATGAACAAGACCTCCTCTATATCGAGAAGGCCTTGGATAAGTTTGGTTATTTAGTAAAGGATTAGAAGGTTTTCTTTTCCCATCCATCTTCTGTACGGTGACGGTAAAAAAATTCTGATTTATCAGGAGCTTCCATCATCTCCATCAAGGGTAGCATATCATAGGCCAGATCCAAATTTGGAATCTGGTCTTTTTGCACCCAGGACACTTCTCCTTCTTCAGATGATTGGAGAGTACCAGTGAACTCAGTCGCTTTATAACAAAAGACAATGTAGCGCTCACCTGAGTCTAAAGGCCAATTCTTTATACCGACCAGTTGAGGATTTTTTATCGTCAGACCTGTCTCCTCGTATATCTCACGAATGACAGATTCAGCGAATGCTTCTCCATTTTCAACATGACCTCCTGGGAAAGCATAGCCAGACCAGCGATTGGTTTCAGGCGATCGATACTGCATAACCACGCGCTGCTTTTCAAGGTCTTCAATCAAGCAAATATTGGTTAAAATCGTTAATTGTGCACGAGACATACATAGACTCACTTTCTAATGTTTAATTTTCTACATACTTAACTTTAGACTTCATAATCAAAGGATTAATCAAGTCGTGATATTCATGAATTTCATGGAGCAAAGATCCTCTAATGATTCTAATTTCCTTTTCTTTACTATTCACCTGATAGTCTATATTGATAGGCATAGATGAATCTGGGACAATGGAAAAGAAGAAAAATGTCATAAACCAGATCAAGAGTGCAATGAAGCCGCTGAGAGTCTGAAAAATTAGATGATGCCACTGAAAAATTCTCGTTTTATAAAAGATGGTCCATGGTTGGATAAATAAGGTCAAGCAAAGACCAAAGAACCAGAGATTCCACAAGACTGGTGTAAAGGCTAAACCAAAGAGGCCTAAGATAAAATGAATCAGTACAAATACTAGGCACAAAAGATAAATAAACCTAAATACAGTTAGATGTTTCATCATGATTGACTCCTTTTCTTTTCAATATATTTCATCGCTATAGTTATAATACATGCCAAACTGAAAAAGATCAGATAAGTTGCTATTGGAAACCAAATGTAACGGTGATCTAGGGACAAGAGAGACGGCAAAATTCCTTTACTATTTTTCCCGCCAATTCCAATAAAGAGATGGACTACTAAACCGATACTATTAAGATAGATAAATAAATCTGCATATCTTTTTATTGTCATCCTTGTCTTAGACAAGTCTAGGAACCAATAGTCAAATAATCGATACACCAGACAAAAAAGATTTATATATATTGGAAAACTATAGTTGATATCTCTGTATGGAGACGGAATAGGAAGACTTTCAAAAATTAGATTCAAACTTAGTCCTATTGCTAGGATAAGACCGAGGATCAAGAAGAATCCTAAAAATTTATGAGAATCTAGCCAAAGATGAAAACTTTCTTTACTTGATAGATTCTTTTTTGTATTTGACTTTCTTTTGTTCTTTTTCATTTTTTACTCAAGAGTGGAATTACTCATTCTTCAACAAAATTTTAAAAAATGTAAATCTCTAAGCTCCCCGATAAGGAATTTTTGAACTTTCAATCTCTATTTCAGGATTAGCAAGTTTTAGATAAGGAGCAATATAGTCTGCATCCGTAACCTTTGGACCCAGAATTACTTTTGAGTATTTCAAAGGTAGTAGATTGATGTATACAAATAAATCATATCTACCATTATCTTTCGGACTTAATACAATATACTTCCTAAAATCATTATAGTTAACTTTATCAAAAACTTCTAACCCAATTTCTTCTTTCTTAAAGTACTTCTCATTTGATGAATCATTAGCATCTCTTTTAATAATATTTTGTATAGCTGTATCATCTAAATTAATTAAAATACGATACTCCATTTCATACTCATAGTCTTTAACTTTGAAAAGGTAAGAAATCTTCTTCAATTTCTCAGCAAAACTTATCAATTCTTTTTCAGCTTTAAGATCCTGCAATTTTTCAAATAGATGTTTTAAATCATCAAGATATTTACCAACATCTGTTTCATCTTTATTCTCTGACATTAAATCTAAATAATGAACTTTAACAAACTCAATCGATTTATGAGCAACTATATCTTCAAGATAAGACAGATCATATTCAAGAAATGCTCCCTGAGATGAATCTGCGTATTCTTTCCACATAGGTAAACTATCAGATACCGTGGTTAGAGAAGATATAAAAACATTGGAAGTTTGATATTGTTTGAAAAACGTATTATCTATACCCAAATAATCATATATTACTCTTCCTTCCATCGGATCGTTTAACTGTTTTAGATTAGTAAGTCGTAAAAATGGAGGTTGAATTTCAGAATTATTTTCATTTTTCCAGTCTGCTTTTATAAGATAATTTGTTAATGTGTCAATCCTAGTATAATGTCCAAAGGAACCTATTTCTTTCAACTCAGTTGCATCAACAGTCAATTTAGAACGTATATAGTATATAATCTTATCCGCTTGTTCTAAAAGTTGTTCAGCATCTAATGACGAAATAGATTCTGGATCACTTTTCTCATTTAAATAATCATTATCATACTTCTCAATTAACTTAATTGCTTGGTTGCGGATAATATCGGAATCATTTTCTTCTGCTATCTTTCGAATAACTTCTATTGAATCTTTAATTATATCATCAAAATGCCTAGATACAAAATATAGGTAGTCATCAACATCTCCAGATTGAGGATTCTCCATGAAATAGTTATTTATTAACTTTAAATGCTCAAATTGAAAAAGTGAAACACGCTCATCTGATTGAAAATACCAATATAGAGTATCCTCAAAACAATTATTTTCAAATAAAAAGTTGATAAATGATTCATATTTCCTCTGAAAATAGATTCTTCTTTCTTCTGGTAAACTATTTTGTCTAAATAGTTGAACAAAAACTGAAAGTAATTCTGAAGAAAAGAATTCTCCTTCCTCTAAATTTTCTTTTAATATTAAATCAAGGATTTTAAAGAAATAACTATCATTTTCAAACAGTTTAGAATATTCTTCATATCTTTCGATTTCAAATAAATATAAATAAAGAGTATCTAAATAATAAGATATATCAGCCCAACTATATATTTGTATTTTTGTTGATAGTATTTTTGTTGATAGTATTTTATTTATTGTTTCTAAAATCTTCTTCTGGATAGTTTTATCAATTTTCTCTAAAAAATTACTACATAGATAAAGAACAGTTTCAGTATATTTCAATTGTTCTTCTTCAGATAAATTTAGATATTGATTAATAAAATTTTCAAGTTCGTATTCCAGTTTTTCTTCATTCAAGAAATCAAAATAATTCTCTAATCCGGGTTTACTAAATTCACCTGTAAAATAATTTAACTTTTCCATTTCATACTTCCCCTATCTAATCCAACGCCTTGACTTCCAACATCATGTCACGGATTTGAGCAGCTAACTCGAAATCAAGCACTTCGACGGCTTCTTGCATTTGTTTTTCCAGTTTCTTGACTAGTTCTTTGCGTTCTTGTTTATTGAGGCTATTGATATCGACTTCCTTGTCCTCTTCTTTAGCCACAGTTTTTGTGACAGAGATAAGGTCTCGGATTTCCTTCTTAATAGTTTGTGGGACAATGCCGTGTTCTTCATTATAGGCCATCTGAATTTTACGACGACGAGCTGTTTCATCAATGGCTTTTTGCATAGACTGAGTTATGGTGTCCGCATACATAATGACATGACCTTCACTATTACGGGCTGCACGACCGATGGTTTGGATCAGACCACGTTCATTTCGGAGGAAGCCTTCCTTATCGGCATCGAGAATTGCAACCAGACTTACTTCAGGAACGTCAATCCCTTCACGAAGGAGATTGATTCCAACCAAGACATCAAAGACTCCTAATCGTAAATCTCGGATAATCTCTGTCCGCTCTAAAGTCTTGATATCCGAGTGCATGTACTTGACCTTGATCCCCATTTCCTTGAAGTAGTCTGTCAAGTCTTCTGCCATTTTCTTGGTCAAGGTTGTGATAAAGGTGCGTTCATTCTTTTCAACACGGGCATTGATTTCACCAAGCAAATCATCAATCTGTCCCATGGTTGGGCGCACTTCCACTTCTGGATCCAAAAGACCCGTCGGACGAATAATTTGCTCAATAACAGTGTCCGTTTGTTCCATTTCGTAATCACCTGGCGTCGCTGAAACATAGACAATCTGGTGGACATGACTTTCAAACTCTTCACGACGAAGGGGACGGTTATCCAAGGCAGACGGCAAACGGAAACCGTAGTTAACCAACATTTCCTTACGTGAACGGTCTCCATTATACATTCCTTTGATCTGCCCCATAGTCATATGACTCTCGTCAATCATAATCAGGAAATCATCTGGGAAGAAATCAAGAAGTGTATAAGGAGGCTCTCCTTCGCTTCGTCCATCCATGTGACGTGAGTAGTTTTCGACACCATTGGTATAACCCATCTCACGTAGCATCTCGATATCGTACTCTGTCCGTTGTTTCAAGCGTTGCGCTTCAAGGAGTTTGCCTTCTTTTTCAAAGATAGCTAACTGCTCCTCCAACTCAGCCTGAATCTTAGCAATGGCTACTTCCATATGGTCGTCATTGGTCACAAAGTGAGTGGCTGGGAAAATCGCCAAATGGTCCACTTCACCGAGGACTTGACCAGTTAAAGCTTCAACCTCCCGGATGCGATCAATCTCATCTCCGAAGAACTCAACACGAAAGGCATGCTCGTCACGAGATGCTGGGAAAATCTCCACCACATCCCCACGTACACGGAATCTTCCCCGTTGGAAATCAATGTCGTTACGTTCAAATTGAATATCGACCAATTCATTCAGGAGTTTATCACGAGAAATTTCAAGTCCTGGGCGTAAACTTACCACGCTGTCAGCATATTCTTTAGGGGAACCCAAACCATAAATACAAGATACAGATGCTACAACGATGACATCGTTACGCTCCAAGAGCGCTGATGTAGCGGAGTGACGAAGTTTATCAATCTCATCGTTGACTGAACTATCTTTTTCGATATAAGTATCACTAGAGGGAACATAGGCTTCTGGCTGGTAGTAATCGTAATAGGACACGAAGTACTCGACGGCATTCTCAGGGAAAAATTCCTTAAACTCCCCATAGAGCTGGCCTGCTAGGGTCTTATTGTGGGCGATGACTAGGGTTGGTTTATTAACTTTGGAAATCACCTGACTCATGGTATAGGTCTTTCCTGTACCAGTCGCCCCCATCAGGATTTGAGCCTTTTCTCCACCCTCAATGTTATCCACCAACTGTTCAATGGCCTGCGGTTGGTCGCCAGATGGTTGGTATTTGGATACAAGTTTAAATTTGTTGTCTGTAATTCTATTGATCATCTCTTTGTCCTCACATATATATACCTTATTTTACCATAAATCACCAGAATTCTCTGAGTTGGGGAATAAAAGGGAAATACAAGAAGTAACAAAATAATCCCGTAAATCAGTACATGTTTAAATGACAATATAATTAAATGGACTCATATTAGAAGTAAAAACTAAACAAGACTCTCGATATTACTTCGAAAGTCTTGTCTTTTATTTGAAACAATGCAATACGTAATAAACATCAACATCAATGACTTACAGAAGTAGCAAAGCTTGTTCATCAGCATCATTTTTATGAGACTACTTTACTACTTAACTTCTTGATTCCTTATCAAAAGGTAAAGAGTGGCTCCAAGTGAAAACATCAATTCCATAGCATAAACACATAGTTGCAAATAGGAAGCTCTCCCTAGTATTGTATCCGCAATAATATTGTAAAATAGATAACTAGTCATTGGTTCCACTACTCTTTCTATGAAAGGTTGTAACAAAATAGGAAATAGCAACAAAATAGCTAAACTACTCATTGGACTTTTGAAAAAATAACTTAAAAAGTAAGAAATTAAAAAGTATTGGATGGAGCCAATCAAATAGAAACTGAAAATTTCTAAACCGACACCATTTTCGCTACTTAAAAAATGAAACCATATATGCAGTACAATGAAATATAAAGTTGATTGTAGTAACACATCACATAACTCTACGAACAGGATCCTCATTGAACTTAAGATCTTTTTTCCACTAACCAAATAAACTAGTTTTGTTTCGTGTGATTGTAAGTCTACAAATGCATTAACACACCCAATACTAACAGAGAGCATTGATGTAAAAACAAGAGCTTGCTTTAAAGATAATTCTACAATTCTACCATTGATTGCAACTGGTAACACACTTAGTAGGCACACAAAACCTATCAGAAGCGACTGTATAGCTATCTGGTACTTTACGGGTTTTAAGCTATATTTTTTGACGATAAGACTGATAAATATTCTTGCCATTCTTCCTCCCCATTCGCATCTTTTCTACAACAATTATCAATACTAAGAATACAACACCTTCAACTACTAAAAGAATAAATCCATACAATTGGCTCGTTTGAGTCCCTTCAACTCGGCCAAAAGCAAATGACTTTGCTCCAATCAAAGGCAATAGATTTTCTATTTTAGAGGAAATTCCTCTTAGAATACCTGATAAACTGATTACCAATAATAAAACATCTGCAATTAATGAAGTCATTGATTTTTTCGTTACTATTACGAAAAGTAAAGCTAATAAAGTAAGAACGATTGCAAATATCATAACTCTTACCGTAACATCTAAGAACAAAGTCAATTCTATATAATTCTTTAAAGTTGAATCTAGAAAAATGAGTAAGATAACAGCATTTACTATAGAAATTATTAAAGTAGAAAGTAACGATAGGACAATCGAACTAGCAATAAAACCAGTAAGACCAACTTTCCAGTTAGGAATCAATAACTGAGTAAAATTATCATCACCAAATTGATAATGTGCTGAATAAACAAGTGAAACCAAGATTGGCAAGAAAATAACACTTGCTTGGTAGGGGGAGGATAAGAGAGCATCCCTGACTGTATAGACTGGATTCGATGATAACATAGACGGATCAAGATTAACTGCTTGGCTATTTCCTTCCACTAAAGCATTTATCACCTGGATATTTTGAATTGTAAAAAATATGCTGACTCCCAAAATAAGAAAAAAAGTAAATTTAAAAGTAGGTAAACTACTATATTTATAAAGGTCACTAAAAAAGGAACGCTTCAACATATTATTCACCTTCTTTCCCTTCGAGTGCCTTAAAATATGCTTCCTCAAAAGAGCCAAACTGTTTCAAAATGTCTTTGGTAGGACCATCAATAACGATCTTCCCATTAGAAATACCAACCAAATGATCTACAGTTAATTCTAACTCACTCATATAATGACTTGTCATTAATACAGTTTTACCTTCACTGACAAAAGATTGTAAAAAATTACGTACCCAGCGTATACCTTCTGGATCTAGTCCATTGATTGGCTCATCTAAAATTAAAATGTCAGGATTTGCTAATAAGGCTGTTGCTAAACCAAGACGTTGCTTCATTCCTAATGAATAGTCTTTTACTTTTTTATTTTTAGCTTCACTTAACCCTACCAATTCTAAACATTCGTTACACCTATTTCTATCAACACCACAAGCCAAGCTAATCCACCGAAGATGCTGAAATCCTGTTCTTGTTGGATAAGGTTGGCAACTATCGAGGAATGATCCAACAACACAAAAAGGATTATCTCCCAATTGAGAGTATTTTTTGCCATTGATCAATGCCATTCCCGTCTGACTATTTTCTAAACCGAGTAAAATTCTGATCAAAGTTGATTTCCCAGAACCGTTTGGTCCAATCAAACCAGTGACTTCACCTTTCTTAGCTTTGAAAGACACGTTTTGAAGGACAATTTTATTATTATATTCCTTATGTAGATTTTGAATTGTTATCATTCATTCTTTTTCCCTTCTGACTTTTTGTGAAATTTCACCTTCACTTGGAGCAAGTATATCAGGAGAATATCAGAAAAAAATCAGAATAAACATTTTTATAATTATTTTTTCATTTCTAACAAATTACTTTCTATGTTTGCTATAATATACACAAGTAATTGGAGGGATTATGAAGTATAAAATTTTAGCAATTGACGATGATGAAAAAATCTTACGATTAATTGGAAATGCATTAGAAGCAAACAATTTTAACGTAGAAACTCGGTCAAATATAGAAGAGATCGATATTTGTGACTTTACTGGATTCGATCTGATTTTACTTGATGTCATGATGCCTATTTCTGGTTTAGAGATTTGTCACTCCATTCGTTCACAAATTACTACTCCAATCCTGTTTCTAACTGCTAAAGATTTTGAAGAAGATTTACTAAAGGGGATACAAGCTGGAGCAGATGATTACATCACAAAACCATTTAGCATAAAGGAATTGATTGCAAGAATTCAAATGCATCTTCGTAGAGAGGAAAGATTGTGCCAAACCTCTAAAGAAGAATTGATTTCAGATATAACTTTTTATCGAGATAGTCAAGAGGTTTATTATCAATCAAAAAGCATTTCTCTAACTAAGCGAGAATTTGATTTACTTTACCTTTTAGCTAAAAATGAGAACCGAATATTTAGCGCAGATGAACTTTACGATTACCTCTATCCTGTAAGCTCTGATGTACAGCTACGTTCAATCACCGAATACATCTATCAAATCAGACAAAAGTTTAAGGCTTATCAAATTGATCCTATCAAAACGGTTTGGGGAGGAGGATACAAATGGCAAAAGAAATGACAATCAAACAACTCATTCAGCATACCTACCTTAAAATCATTAGGCAATTTCTTCTATGTCTTATACTTTTCTACATACTTCCCGCTCTTCTATCTTCTGTATCTGGAATCAATGAGAAAAATGCCAATCTCTTTGCTTTATTTTTTAGCGTCAGTTCTTGGATTTATCTTTGCATCATTTTAATTCTTATCATTGTAACAAATATTCGACAATTATTAACCAAGATTCAAAAAGAAATGAACATGGTTTATCATAGTGGTCTATATTTCACAAAAAATGAAAATCAGCATTTACAGATTAAAGAGTTTATTGAAACAAATGATCTAATAGAAAAAATGCAATCTGATATAAAAAATAGGATTGAAAATGAAAAAGAACAAAAAAAAGAACTCATGTTTCAAGTATCTAGCGCTGCGCATGATCTTCGAACTCCTCTAACTGTCATAAGAGGAAATGCTGAATTCCTACAATCTACCAAACAAACACCCCAAGTAATGGAATGTCTAAAAGATCTGGAGCAAGCAAGTATTCAGTTAAACGATTATTTCAACCACTTCATCCAATACTCCAAAACTTTTTATGACCATGATATTCAACTTGAAAAGATCTCAATTCAACAAGTAACTCATCAATTAAAGGAACATATCACACCTTTAGTTCCTAGAAATACACACTTTGTATTTACAAACACAATAAATCCATCGACACAAATCACAATTCATTCCAATCTATTTTTCCGAGCAATCACAAATATTATTAATAATGCAATACAACATCAAAAAGAAAATGATGCACAAATCCACCTAACAATTTCACAAGAAAATAGTCAATTAGTTCTAACTATATGGAATAACCAATCTAGTTTTTCAAAAAACATATTACAAAATGCTGGAAATCTTTTCTATAAAGATGACCAAGCAAGAACTCCCTCTCAAGAAAGTCACTATGGACTTGGTTTATCTTTCGTCAAACGTGTCATGAAACTTCATAATGGAACTATGCACTTAGAAAATAGCAATAATGGTGCACAAGTCAAGCTAATCATTCCTATTATATAGAACAAGCCGAACTCATCATTATGTGTTCGGCTTCTTTTAATTTTACATCAAAAAAATCAGTATTACAAGAAACTACATGTCACATCTTCTCACATCAAAATGCTAAATATTTGCCAACTTTTTTATTTTCTGCTATAATGGGTAAATATTCTAAAAAGGAGACTAAACATGAAGAAAAAAATCCTTGCATTTTTATTATTTTTATTTCCCTTATTCTCTTTAGGCTATGTTAATGCGGACACTATCAAGATTGTTAGTGATACTGCTTATGCACCCTTTGAGTTTAAAGATACAGACCAGACTTATAAAGGAATTGATGTCGACATCATCAATAAAGTCGCTGAGATAAAAGGATGGAATATCCAAATGTCTTATCCAGGATTTGATGCTGCTGTCAATGCGGTCCAAGCAGGGCAAGCAGATGCAATCATGGCTGGTATGACAAAAACCAAAGAACGTGAAAACGTCTTTACCATGTCTGATACATACTATGATACAAAAGTTGTCATCGCAACGACTAAGTCTAACAAAATCACTAAGTATGAAGAACTCAGTGGTAAAACTGTTGGTGTTAAAAACGGTACTGCCGCACAACGTTTCCTAGAAAGTATCAAAGATAAATATGGTTTCACTATCAAAACCTTTGATACTGGTGATTTGATGAATAACAGTCTCAGTACAGGTGCTGTAAATGCCATCATGGATGACAAACCAGTCATCGAGTACGCTATTAACCAAGGGCAAGATCTCAGTATCAACATGGACGGAGAAGCCGTTGGAAGCTTTGCTTTTGGAGTTAAAAAAGGTAGCAAGTACGAATACCTAGTTACAGAATTTAACGAAGCTTTAGCCCAGATGAAAAAAGATGGTAGCTTGGACAAAATTATCAATAAATGGACAAGTTCTTCTAAAACTAGTTCACAAGTAACTTCTCTCACTTCTACTACAAGCGCAGGTCAAAAAGCTACTCCAGTCAAATCAAAATACGTTATCGCAAGTGATTCTTCATTTGCACCATTTGTTTTCCAAAACTCAAGCAACCAGTACACTGGTATTGATATGGACTTGATCAAGGCTATTGCCGAAGACCAAGGTTTTGAAATTGAAATCACCAACTCAGGTTTTGACGCTGCTATTAACGCGGTTCAATCTGGTCAAGCTGATGGTATGATTGCTGGTATGTCTGTTACAGACGCTCGTAAAGAAACCTTTGATTTCTCTGATTCTTACTATACAGCTAATACTATTCTTGGAGTTAAGGAATCAAGTACCATTTCTTCTTATGAAGATTTGAAGGGTAAAACCGTTGGTGTTAAAAACGGTACTGCTTCTCAAACCTTCCTAACTGAAAATCAAAGCCAATATGGTTATAAAATTAAAACCTTTGCAGACGGTTCATCTATGTATGATAGCTTGAACACTGGTTCAATTGACGCTGTGATGGATGACGAACCAGTTCTTAAATACTCTATCAGTCAAGGGCAAAAATTAAAAACACCAATCGAAGGTACTCCAATCGGTGAAACTGCTTTTGCAGTTAAAAAGGGAAGCAATCCTGAATTGATTGAAATGTTCAACAATGGTCTTGCAAATCTTAAAGCAAGTGGTGAATTCCAAAAGATTCTTGATAAATACCTTGCAACTGATTCAACAAGTGAATCATCAACTGTTGACGAAACTACTATCTTGGGCTTGTTGAAAAACAACTACAAACAACTCCTCAGCGGACTTGGAATTACCCTTTCTCTAGCTTTGATTTCCTTTGCAATTGCGATTGTTATCGGGATTATCTTTGGTATGTTTAGCGTTAGTCCTTATAAATCACTTCGTCTTATTTCAGAAATCTTTGTCGATGTGATTCGTGGTATTCCATTGATGATTCTTGCTGCCTTTATCTTCTGGGGAGTTCCTAACTTTATCGAATCCCTTACAGGCCAACAGAGTCCAATCAATGACTTTGTCGCTGGTACAATCGCCCTCTCCCTAAACTCAGCCGCTTATATCGCTGAAATTGTTCGTGGTGGTATTAAGGCAGTTCCTATCGGACAAATGGAAGCTAGTCGAAGCCTTGGTATCTCATACAGTAAAACCATGCGTAAGATTGTCTTGCCACAAGCAACCAAACTTATGCTTCCAAACTTCGTCAACCAATTTGTTATCGCACTTAAAGATACAACTATCGTATCTGCAATCGGTTTGGTCGAACTCTTCCAGACTGGTAAGATTATCATTGCTCGTAACTACCAAAGTTTCAAAATGTATGCAATTCTCGCAGTCTTCTATCTTGTGATTATCACTCTTCTTACTAGACTTGCAAAACGCTTAGAAAAGAGGATTCAATAATGGCTAAATTAAAAATCGATGTCGATAATTTACATAAGCAATATGGTAAAAACAAAGTCCTTAAAGGAATTTCAGCAAAATTCTATGAAGGAGATGTTGTTTGTATCATTGGACCTTCTGGTTCAGGTAAATCAACTTTCTTGCGTAGCTTGAATCTCCTTGAGGAAGGTACAAAAGGTCATATCACAGTTAATGGCTATGATTTGACGGATAAAGCAACCAACGTGGACCACGTTCGTGAAAATATCGGAATGGTGTTCCAGCACTTCAATCTTTTCCCACACATGACGGTATTGGAAAATATCACTTTCGCACCAGTAGAGCATAAGTTGATGACTAAGGCCGAAGCTGAAAAATTGGGAATGGAACTTCTTGAAAAAGTTGGACTCGCTGATAAGGCTAATGCAAATCCTGAAAGCCTATCAGGTGGTCAAAAACAGCGTGTGGCTATCGCTCGCGGTCTAGCCATGAACCCTGATATCATGCTCTTTGACGAACCAACTTCTGCCCTCGACCCTGAGATGGTTGGAGACGTTCTTAACGTTATGAAGGAATTGGCCGAACAAGGCATGACCATGATCATCGTAACCCACGAAATGGGATTTGCTCGCAAGGTTGCCAATCGAGTTATCTTTACTGCAGATGGTGAATTCCTTGAGGACGGTACACCTGACCAAATCTTTGATAACCCACAACATCCGCGTCTTAAAGAATTTTTGGACAAGGTTCTCAACGCTTAAAAAACTGCAAGGGAAACCTTGCAGTTTTTTCTTACTTGTATTGGATTTTTGGATTTTTTAGAAAATTATGATAAAATAAAGGGTATGAAAATGGGGTTTTCCCATACCTAGCTTGACTAGGAAACAAAATAGAAATTAGGTAGCTAGATGTCATCAAAAGTTATTGTTACAATTTTCGGTGCAAGTGGGGATTTGGCCAAACGTAAGCTCTACCCTTCACTTTTTAGACTTTATAAATCAGGTAATCTTTCTGATCATTTTGCTGTTATTGGTACTGCTCGTAGACCTTGGAGTAAGGAGTATTTCGAATCTGTCGTTGTCGAATCTATTTTAGACTTGGCAGATAGTGTGGAAGAAGCTCAAGCATTTGCGAGTCATTTTTACTATCAAAGCCACGATGTTAATGACACTGAGCACTATATCGAATTACGCAAGCTTCAAGCTGAATTAAACGAAAAATATCAGACTGAGCACAACAAACTCTTCTTCCTCTCAATGGCACCTCAGTTCTTTGGTACCATCGCCAAACACCTCAAATCAGAGCAAATTGTTGATGGTAAAGGCTTTGAACGTTTGATCGTTGAGAAACCTTTTGGAACAGACTATGAGACTGCAAGCAAACTAAATGAAGAACTCCTAGCTACTTTTAACGAAGAGCAAATCTATCGTATCGACCACTATCTCGGTAAAGAAATGATTCAAAGTATTTTTGCCATTCGCTTTGCCAATATGATTTTTGAAAATGTTTGGAATCGTGAGCACATCGATAATGTTCAGATTACATTTGCAGAGCGTCTCGGTGTTGAAGAACGTGGTGGCTACTATGATGAGTCTGGTGCCCTTCGAGACATGGTTCAAAACCATACCCTCCAACTTCTGTCACTCCTTGCTATGGACAAGCCAGCAAGCTTTACCAAGGATGACATTCGCGCAGAGAAAATCAAAGTCTTTAAAAATCTTTACCACCCTACAGATGAGGAACTTAAAGAACAATTCATCCGTGGTCAATATCGTTCTGGTAAAGTTGATGGCATGAAATACATCTCTTACCGTAGTGAACCAAATGTTAACCCTGAATCTATGACAGAAACCTTTGCTTCAGGTGCCTTCTTTGTAAATACTGATCGCTTCCGTGGTGTACCTTTCTTCTTCCGTACAGGTAAACGCCTAACTGAAAAAGGAACACACGTAAACATTGTCTTCAAACAGATGGATTCCATTTTTGGTGAACCTCTAGCGCCAAATGTTCTTACTATCTATATCCAACCAACTGAAGGATTCTCTCTTAGCCTTAACGGTAAGAAGGTGGGTGAAGAGTTTAGCCTTGCGCCAAATTCTCTTGACTATCGAACAGATGCGACTGCAACAGGTGCTTCGCCAGATCCCTATGAAAAACTTATCTATGATGTTTTGAACAATAATTCAACTAACTTTAGCCATTGGGATGAAGTGAGTGCCTCATGGAAATTGATTGACCGTATTGAAAATCTTTGGGCTGAAAACGGTGCTCCACTCCATGACTACAAAGCTGGTAGCATGGGACCTCAAGCTAGCTTTGATTTACTAGAAAAATACGGAGCTGAGTGGACTTGGCAACCAGATATCGCCTATCGTAAAGATGGTCGTTTAGAATAATCAAAAACAATCCTGCAAGAATTCTTGCAGGATTTTCTTTTATATCAAACCTTCTAGAAGGCCCTTCATAAAGTTTTCTGAGTTAAACTCACCGATATCATCGATTTTTTCACCAAATCCAATCAACTTAACAGGAATATTCAGTTCTTCACGGATAGCAAGAACGACACCACCTCGGGCAGTTCCATCAATTTTGGTTAAGACAATTCCTGTAACAGGAGTAATTTTTGAGAACTCTTTGGCTTGTACAAGAGCATTTTGACCTGTTGAGGCATCCAGAGCTAGGAAGGTTTCATGAGGCGCTTCTGGTACGACACGTTTGATGATACGACCAATCTTTTCCAACTCAGCCATTAAGTTTTCCTTGTTTTGTAAACGGCCAGCTGTATCAATCATCAAAATATCAACACCTTCTGCTACTGCACGTTCCATCCCATCAAAGACCACACTGGCAGGATCAGCTTTTTCAGGCCCAGTAACCACAGGAACATCTACACGGCGACCCCATTCCGCTAACTGAGCAACTGCACCAGCACGGAAGGTATCTGCAGCAACCAGCATGACTTTCTTGCCAGCTTGTTTGTAACGGTGAGCAAGCTTACCAATAGATGTTGTTTTTCCGACACCATTAACACCTACAAAGAGCATAACTGTCAAACCATCTTGGAAGTTAATGCTTTCATTGTATTGTCCATCCTTCTCATACAACTCTACCAATTTTTCGATGATGACACGACGGAGGGCATCAGGTTTCTTAGCATTTTCAAGCTTGGCTTCATAGCGCAATTCTTCAGTAAGATTTGAAGCTACCTGTACACCAACGTCACTCATGATTAAGAGTTCTTCTAGTTCTTCGAAGAATTCTTCATCAACAGAGCGGAAGTTAGCAAAGAAGGCATTCAAACGAGCACCAAATCCCGTACGAGTTTTCTTGAGACTACGGTCATATTTTTCCTGTACAGTCTCTTGAACTTGAGAAATTTCTTCGATTACTAGATCTTCTTCCACTTCTTGAGAAGTGTCTGCTTCCGTTTCGTCTGGTTGAACTTGATCAGATTCTTCCTCGTCACTATCACTTGAAGGTACTTCTTCGACTGGTGACTCAGGTTCTTCTGCAACAAACTCCACTACTTCTTGAGAGCTGGCTTCAGTTTCTTCAACTTCTGTTGACTCTGACTCTTCCTGACAACAGTGACACTCAGTTTCCTCTTCAAACCGAGTCTCTTCTTCCTGAGGGGTTGCTATTGGTTCAACTGTTTCTGTAGTAGTTTCTGCTACTGGTTCTTCCGACTCACTAGCTTCTTTAGAATAAGTTTCCTCAACTTCTGAACTTTGGTCGATTTCCTCAGTATTTTTCACTTCAACTTCTTCAGTTCCAAGTGCTTCAACTTCCTCGCCAGGTTCTGTCAGATCCAAGTTTTCCAAAGCTTCTTTAACAACTTCTTCGATTTTTGGTTCTTCTTTTCTACCAAATAAACGGTCAAATAATCCCATACTTTAGTTCTCCTTCAGTACATATTTTTCAATGGCCCAGGCAACAGCTTCCTCGTCATTGGTCATAGGGGTGACTACATTTGCAACTTCCTTGACCTCAGGCACAGCATTTTGCATAGCAACACCTAGTCCTGCCCATTCTATCATAGAAAGGTCATTGGCCTCATCTCCACATGCCATCACCTGACTTTGGTCAATTCCTAGGTGGTCAATCAATTTAGCTAATCCAGTAGCCTTATGAACGTTCTTTGGTGACCATTCCAAAAGCATGTCGCGAGATTTAAAAATTTCATAATTGTTAAACAAGTCTGATGAAATGTTAGCAATTGCTGCATCCAGCGGTTCTTGGGCAAAAGCTGTCACACATTTATTATAAGTCATTTGACTAGACAAATCTTCAAAGTCAATTGGAACAAAAGTCAGAGCAGGATTAAATTTAGCATACAGACTTTCTTGATCTGATTGGATTTGGTAAACGGTACCTTCTGAAATAGCGTCTAAAGGAATGCCTAGTTTTTCAGTTTCCTCATAAATGCGTGTCACATCATCAATCGAAAAAACTGTCTTATCAAGGATTTCACCCGTATTTTTCTGAACCAATCCACCATTAAATGTGATAGTATACTCATCATCATGGCCCTCTGTTCCAAGCTCTTTGAGGAAGAAATCCATGGCCTTAAGGGGACGTCCAGTTGTCAATACCACTTTGACTCCCTGATCACGCGCAGCCTTTAAAGTTGCCTTGGTACGATCCGTCAATTTCTTGTCTGTCGTCAACAAGGTTCCATCTAAGTCCAAAGCAATTAATTTAATATCTGCCATTACAATTCCTCCATATAAGCAATAACTGATTGGTCCTTGTGGTGTCCAATAATTGTTTCAGCAAGTTCTAAAATCTCTGGACGAGCATTTTCAGGTGCTACTGGATGCCCAACGACTTGCATCATGTGAAGATCATTTAGATTATCACCAAAGGCCATCACTTGATCCATATCCAGATTTAATTTCTTAGCCAATTCGACAATAGCGACTCCCTTATCAACATGGTCTAAAACGATATCAATGGATTCAAAGCCTGTCGTCATAGCCTTGACCCCAGGAACATGTTCATTGACCCAAGATTCTCCAGCGTCAACCGTTTCTTCAGTGAAGTTAGTTGTGAATTTGAAAATCTCATCGGTAATCTCTTCAAGACTGGCTACTTTTTTGATATTTTCATTGTAATGATGACTAAACATTAGATAGGTTTCATCTACTGTATCTAAGACATAGCAAGCCTCTTTACCAGTCAAGAGCATCTTTTTCTCATCAAAATATGGTGAAGTCTTTAGCTTTTCAAATGTTGATAGGTAAAAATCACGAGGCATGGTTGCTTCATAGAGGTCCTCTCCATGGAAACGAACGAGACTCCCATTTTCAGCAATGAAAATAATCTCATCTTTAACATCCGCAAAATGCTTTTCAAGTGACAAAAGCCCACGACCAGAGGCAACAGCAAAGTAGATTCCTTTTTCTTGATAAGAATGGAGCAACTTTTTCAGACGCTCCATATCGAATTGACCGGCACCATCCAAAAAAGTACCGTCCATATCCGTTGCTACTAATTTAATCATAAGTTCTTCATACTCCAATTAATAAATCTACCTTCTATTATACCATAGAAAAAGTAAAAAAAGACGTGCTGAATTGACACGTCCTTGCCTTCTATAAATAATCCTGTAGGGCTAATTTAAGGCGAGGCTGATTTGCTTACTTTCTTTTATATCCAACCTCTCAACACTTTTCTTCTAAAGTTCTTGATTGAAGTCTCTTCTGAGAGTTAATCAACTATTGAGTAAAAATTATCAATCTTTGGCTGAGATATCATAATCATAAATAGCATATAGTTCTTGACATATAATCTTGCATATGAAAAAATAATTGTTGGAGGTTGATCATATGACTGAAAAAATCAAAAACTGGGTTAATATTTGCGTTTTGAAAAATCAAGAAATTTTATTACTTAATAGACAGCACGATAATTTTCCTGGCTGGATTCCACCGGGCGGAAAAGTTGAATTCCCTGAAAGTTTTTTTGAAGCTGCATTACGGGAACTTAAGGAAGAAACTGGACTTACTGCATTAAATCTTGAATTAAAAGGAATTTCAGGTTTTACTAATTCAATTGGTAATGAGAGATTTGTCTTCTATGACTTTTTATGTACTCAGTTTACTGGTGAACTAAGCACATCTGCTGAAGGTGAGCCAAAATGGTGGAATCTAAAAGATATTGATAAAATACCAATGCAAGATGAAATAAGAAAAAGGCTACCGCTTTATTTAAGAAAAGGAAGCTTTGAAAGTATTAACTATTGGGATGATAATAAGAAATGCATTAGTGAAAACAAAACAATTTTATTTGACTAATATTCTCTACAGTATAATCAAATGCAAAAATCTCAGTACATTAGTAATTTTTGTATAATTCAATACTCAACACAATCTGTCTTTAATAACATATAATTTAATGTTATACAAAACAAGGGTATCTAATAAAAATCATCTACTCTAACAACTTTTTCCTTGTATCTATAGATAGATAGATAGATAAAAAGCCTTGGAAACAGCTTATTCCAAGGCTTTCTTTGTATTTTACTGTATCAATTTCCTTATTCCAATTTCAGTTGTGACAAGTTTATTTCCATTCTCCAGTTAAAAATCTATCTTCTATTGGGCCAATTGCTATTAAAAATATAAGCCCTTTTCCACACTTTCCTGAATTAACTCTTCCGTCAGTTTCCATAATTCTTCTGATTCACTTTTTACGAACTTTTTCTTATCTAATACCATGTCTGCACTGATATTATCAGGATTATAATTGAATTCTGACACTTCCAAGTGATTTATCAGCGGTACCAAGGCGTCGATAACTCTTGCATATCTTGCTTCAGAACTCTGCCCTTTTTCAAATTCCAACCACAAATTTTTCATATTCAAATATTTCTCTTCTGGAAGGAGGCTCATTGTTTTTTCTATAGATGCTCGTTCTCTATCATGAGAATGAAGCTTTTTTTCATCATCAAACACCCAAGTATCACCGGCATAAATCTCACCTAAATCATGAATCAATAACATAGAAGTGACTTTTTCCATATCCAATTTTTCAGGATAATAATCTTGAAGAACCATCGCAGCTATGGCACCCTGCCAGGAATGCTCGGCACTATTTTCAAATCTGCCATCAAGAGTTCTATTAAATCTTCTTACTGCCTTTAATTTCTCTATTTCTTTAATAAAATCAATTGAATGTTTCAAATTACTCATTGCTATTCCTACCTTATTCGAAATTACAAATATAATAGCAAAAATTAATCTTTACATCATTAATTTCCCGTATTTGCAAAAAAATAACGCCTAATCCACATGAGATTAGACGCTGATAAAATAACTCTCGCTTATTCATCAATTCAAGGTTCTCTTGTCCATATTTGGCAAAGAGAGCTTGAACTTAATAATACAAAGTCGAATCACAAAGCCAACTATCGAGAGAATGATAAAGGCAGTAATTCTAGGAAAATGAAGAACAAAGGCCAACCAGTAATAAATAACTCCAATTACGAAAGATAGAAGGGCATAAATGTCTTCTTTTAGAACACTTGGAACTTCGTTGATTAAGAGGTCTCGGATAATACCACCACCGGCTCCTGTTAGACAAGCCAAAATCCCTGCAGACATCAAATTTAGCTTGCTATCCACTAAGGCTGTCGCTCCAATCAAGGAGAAGATAATCAGCCCAATGGAGTCAAAGATGAGATAGGCTTCCCTCAACCACTTATAGAACTTTTTATCATGACTGGCATTGGCCTGTTTTGAAGTCACAAAGACATACATGATAACAGCTACTAGGATAGAGACATAAATGGGGCTAGGATCTGCTAGAGAAGCTGGAAAGCGACTAATAATGGAATCTCTTAGGATTCCTCCGCCTACTGCAGTTACAATTGCCAATAAACTGATTCCAAAAATATCTAAACGTTTACCAAATCCTTTGATGGCTCCTGAAGCAGCAAAGGCTATAGTCCCAATATAATTACAGATCATTAGGAATAGATCAAAATCCATATAAGCTCCTCAAATTATTTTGTAACCCTTCCGACTTCTTGAAGGTTATTTAAATGCTTAGCTTAAAAATTTGTAACGAGCACTAACTAAGCATCCATATTCTCTAAATCTTTTAGTTTTACAGAGACAATCTTAGATACACCAGATTCTTGCATGGTAACCCCATAGATAGAGTCTGCTGCTGCCATGGTTCCCTTACGGTGGGTAACGACGATAAATTGGCTGTCCTTATCAAATCGATTGAGATAATCCCCAAATCGTTTAACGTTTGCCTCGTCAAGTGCAGCTTCTACCTCATCTAGGATTACAAATGGAATGGTCTTAACACGGATGATTGAGAAAAGAAGAGCTAGAGCTGACAAGGCTTTCTCGCCACCACTCATGAGGTTGAGTGATTGGATTTTCTTTCCTGGCGGTTGAACAGAGATTTCAACACCTGCTGTCAATAAATCTCCCTCGGTCAGGATTAGGTCCGCTTGACCACCACCAAACATCTGCTTGAAGGTTACTTTGAAGGATTCACGAATAGCTTCAAAGGTTGATTTAAATCGTTCCTTCACTTCATCATTCATCTCTGTAATGGTCTCAAGAAGAAGATTTTTAGCAGAAAGAATATCGTCGCGCTGACTATTCAAGAACTCCAAGCGTTCGTGTACTTCGTCAAACTGTTCAATGGCATCCAAATTGACTGGACCAAGTGAACGAATGGATTTTTCCAAATCCTTAACCTTTTGTTCAGCGACAGCCAAGTCTTCCAATTGGTTGGCTTGTTCTAATGCTTCAGTATAACTAATCTGGTATTCTTCAGTCAGTTGACCTTGAAGATAGCGAAGGCGGTCTGTAATCTTCTCTTTAGTCGCTTCTGCACGTGTTTGCTTACGAATCCATTCTTCATTTTGCTGACGAGCTTGTTCTAAATGACTAGCAATATCATCCAATTGACCTTCAATATCATCTAGTTCAAACTGCTTACGAATCAATCCTTGTTGAATTTCTTCCTTTTGACTCTTAGCTTCTGATTCCTGCTTAGCCAAAAGTTCTGTATCAACTTTTTCAAGATTGTCTACTTTTTCTTGCAAAAGACGTTCAATCTCTTCTTGTTCGATATTGAGGTTCTCAAGTTCTTTGTTGATCCGTTCAATATCTGAAACTTCATAACGCTTTTGACCTAACATTTCTGTTTTACGAAGACGCTCTTGGGAAAGTTTTTCCTGTAAGTTTTGATAGCGCTCCTGAATAGCATTTTTATTGGACTTGATTTCTTCAATCTCAGATTCCAGCTTTTGCTTTTCGGTTGCAATAACTGCGAGACGTTCTTGGCATTTTTCTTTTTCAGCTTGCCAATCTCCACCTCTGAGATTAGTTAATTCTTGCTCCTGAAGTTTTAAGAGTGTTTCGAGTTCTTCGACTTGCTGGCAAGTTTGTTGATAAGCAAGATACAAGCCTTGTTCCTGAATACGAGCCTGCTCTCCTTGGGACTTAATGGTCTCCAAAGTTTGACTAAGTTCGTTCAAGGATTCTTGAACTGACTTCAGATTTTCTTCCTCTTGATGCAGAAGCTTTTCTTCTTGAGCAATCTCTTTTTGCAACTGCTCCAATTCAGGCTTGATGAAAATACTGTTATTTTGACGATTGGCACCACCAGCATAAGACCCACCTGTTCGCAATTCTGTACCATCTAGGGTTACCATGCGAACTTGATAGCGTACTTTACGAGCCGCATCACGCGCATGCTCGACTGTATCAAAGATAGCTGTCGTAGCTAGCAGGTTTTTAAAGATGGCTTCATGCTTAGCATCAAAGGTAACCAGTTCATCTGCCATGCCAAGAAAGCCTGAACTTGAGGCAATCACATCTTGGTTTTGACCTGTAATGCTACGAGCTTTGATAGTTGTCAAGGGTAGGAAGGTAGCGCGACCCGCTCGATTTCTCTTAAGAAAATCGATGGCCTTAGTAGCTGCCTGTTCATCTTCAACGATAATGTGTTGGCTACTTGCGCCGAGAGCAATTTCAAGTGCTGTCTGATAACGAACATCAAAGGTTAAATGTTCACTGACTGCTCCAATAATACCGCCCAAGCGATTTTTTTCTTGTAGTACACTCTTAACACCTGCATAAAAATTGCTATGGTTTTTAAGAATATTTTCCAAACTTTGTGCCTTGGCCTGCTTGTTTTTCAAACTATCTAAACGGTCGAAGAGTTGATTTTGCTGACTTTGATAAGCCTGCTTTTGTGCTTCTTCTTCTTTGGCACTGGTTTGATAGTCAGAGAGTAAGTTCTGTACTTCTTCTTTAGCTGATTTAAGGGCAACTTCTTGCTCACTAGCCTTGGACTTGGCAGAAGCCAATTGTTCCTTCAAGGATTCTAATTGTTCTTCTTGCTTTTGAGTCTGTTGGCGACTATTCTCAAGATCATTTTCAATCCTTGTCAATTGGTTAGACACATCAGCTTCTTCTTGCAGAAAGGCAACGAAGCGTTCACGCAATTGCTCAATCATTTGATCTGGATCATCAGAAAAAGCTAATAACTCAGCTTCTAAACGATTGAGTTCCTTCGTATTGACCGCTAAATTTTCTTCTAACTGACTGAGATTTGCTTCTTTTTCTTCCTTCTCCTGAATGAGAGCATTTCTCTTTTCATCCAAACTAGCCAAACGGGTCTGCGCTTCTTGTTGATTGAGGGCAACTTGCTCAGTTTCTAGTTTAGATAAAGCTAACTTACGTTCTAAATCACTGATTAAACTAGTTAAATCCATCAAGCTTGACTGATCTTTTGCCATCTCAGCCTGCAAATCATGACGTTTCTTTTTGAGAGCTTGATTTTCTTCTTCTAAGTCTTGACGTTTTTGATAATAACCGGTTAAAAGTTCTTGGACTTGGTTTAATTCTTCTTCTGTTAGATCCAATTCAGCCTTATTGTTTTGAATCTGAGCAACCAAAACATCCAAGTAGATAGCTTTACGTTGACTATCTAGTTCAATAAATTTACGAGCTGTTGCTGCTTGTTTTTCCAAGGGCTTGATTTGATTGTCCAGCTCATAGATGATGTCTTCTAAACGATCCAAGTTATCTTGGGTTTGTTGGAGTTTACTTTCCGTCTCTTTACGACGAGTTTTATACTTTAAAACTCCGGCAGCTTCTTCAAAAATAGCCCGACGTTCTTCAGGTTTAGAATTGAAGATTTCTTCGACCTTCCCTTGGGAAATAATAGAGAAGGAATCGCGCCCGAGTCCAGTATCTAAGAAAAGATCATGAATATCACGGAGACGAACTTTTTTGCCGTCAATCTTGTACTCACTATCTCCACTCCGATAGATATGACGTTCAACTTTGATTTCCTGGCCTGCATCCTTGATAAAGCCATCTTGGTTATCCAAAGTAACAATAACAGAAGCGTAGTTTAGAGACTTCCGACTTTCTGTTCCTGCAAAGATGACATCAGGCATCTTCCCACCACGCAGACTCTTGACACTAGATTCACCAAGTGCCCAACGGAGGCTTTCAGTGATATTTGATTTCCCAGAACCATTTGGTCCTACAACCGCCGTCACCCCTTGGTCAAAAACAACCTTGGTCTTGTCAGCAAAGGACTTAAACCCTTGGATCTCAATTTCCTTTAAATACATGAATCCAGCCCTTTCTCAACTGCATTTTTAGCGGCTTCCTGCTCGGCCAATTTTTTAGAGCGTCCTTTACCTGAACCTAGACTTTGCCCCTCAACAAGGACTTCAACCTCAAACATCTTATCATGGGCTGGCCCAATCTCTGAAATCACCTGATAACGAATATCAACATCTCCATTAACTTGGAGCAATTCTTGCAGATGAGTCTTGTAATCTTTAATCATCTCAAAATCACCAGCCTCAACCTTAGGGATCATGACTTGATAGATAAAGGTTTTAACAGTCTTTATATCCTTATCTAAAAGGAGAGCACCTAAAAAGGCTTCGAAGGCATCACCCAAGATGGTATCACGATTACGGCCTCCTGATTTTTCCTCTCCTTTACCAAGCTTGATAAACTGGTCAAACTGACAATCACGGGCAAAACCAGCCAAACTTTCTTCTCGTACAATCATAGCACGGAGTTTAGACAGGTCCCCTTCTGGTTTTTTAGGGTATTTTTTAAACAGATATTCTGAAATCAATAATTGCAGAACAGCGTCTCCTAAAAATTCCAAGCGTTCGTTGTGTGAAATTTTTAAGAGGCGGTGCTCATTGGCATAACTGGTATGGGTAAAAGCTGTTTCAAGTAAGCTTTTATCTGTAAAAACAAGTTCAAAACGGTCTTGTAACACTGATTCTAATTCTTTCATGACTACCTCTTTCTAAATCATTATAATCCTATCCATTATATCAAAAAAAGCCTTCATAGTCAGAAAAGAACAGTGAAAAGCTTATTTTCTAACTTCTCGCTAAAATCAGCCCCCAGCTAGCGAATTAGGCTTTTTTTTGGTATAATAAATCTTATGGAAATTGAAAAAACCAATCGAATGAATGCTCTGTTTGAATTTTATGCAGCCCTTTTGACTGATAAGCAGATGAACTATATCGAACTCTACTATGCAGACGACTATAGTTTGGCTGAAATTGCTGAAGAATTCGGTGTCAGTCGCCAGGCCGTTTATGATAATATCAAACGAACTGAAAAGATTCTGGAAGACTATGAGATGAAACTCCATATGTACTCTGACTACATTGTTCGCAGTCAGATTTTTGATCAGATTTTGGAGCGTTATCCAGAGGATACTTTTCTGCAAGAGCAAATTGAGATTTTGACCAGTATTGATAATAGGGAGTAATCATGGAAAATCTTGTTGTCTATAAAGGAATACCTTGCAAACTATTAGCTGCAGAGAAACCATTTCCTACAAGGCTACAGATTCTCTCACCTGATTCTATTCCTCAAGCCCTTAAAGAAGGATTTAGCTGTTGGGGATATCCAAATGAAATCATGAAAGAAATCACAACCGAAGAACTAGAGAGTTTGCAACATTTCGGACGATTTCCACTGAATTGAAAAAATAGGAGAAAATAATGGCATTTGAAAATTTAACAGAACGTTTGCAGAACGTCTTTAAAAACCTACGTAAAAAAGGAAAAATTACAGAGAGCGATATCCAAGAAGCAACCAAGGAAATTCGTCTAGCTCTTTTAGAAGCCGACGTTGCTTTACCAGTTGTCAAGGACTTTATCAAGAAGGTTCGTGAACGTGCCGTCGGACATGAAGTGATTGATACCCTCAATCCAGCCCAACAAATCATCAAGATTGTCAATGAAGAATTGACAGAAGTCCTTGGTTCAGACACAGCTGAGATTATCAAGTCACCAAAAATCCCAACCATTATCATGATGGTCGGTTTGCAGGGTGCTGGTAAAACAACCTTCGCTGGAAAGCTTGCCAATAAACTCAAAAAGGAAGAGGATGCTCGTCCTTTAATGATCGCAGCTGATATCTATCGTCCTGCTGCTATTGACCAGCTCAAGACACTCGGACAACAAATTGATGTTCCGGTATTTGCTCTTGGTACTGAAGTTCCTGCAGTTGAGATTGTTCGCCAAGGTTTGGAGCAAGCAAAAGCCAACCATAACGACTATGTCTTGATCGATACGGCCGGTCGTTTGCAAATTGACGAACTTCTCATGAATGAGCTTCGTGACGTTAAAGCCCTTGCTCAACCAAATGAGATTCTCTTGGTCATCGATGCCATGATTGGTCAGGAAGCTGCCAACGTTGCGCGTGAATTTAACGCTCAATTAGAAGTCACTGGTGTTATCCTTACAAAGATTGATGGGGATACTCGTGGTGGTGCAGCCCTTTCTGTTCGTCACATCACTGGAAAACCAATCAAGTTCACTGGTACTGGTGAAAAAATTACAGACATCGAAACCTTCCACCCAGACCGTATGGCTAGCCGTATTCTCGGTATGGGGGATATGCTGACTCTGATTGAGAAAGCTTCCCAAGAATACGACGAGCAAAAAGCCCTTGAAATGGCTGAAAAGATGCGAGAAAATACCTTTGATTTCAACGATTTCATCGATCAGTTGGATCAGGTGCAAAATATGGGCCCAATGGAAGATTTGCTCAAGATGATTCCAGGTATGGCCAACAATCCTGCCCTTCAAAATATGAAGGTGGATGAAAAACAAATTGCTCGCAAACGTGCCATCGTCTCTTCTATGACTCCTGAAGAACGTGAAAACCCAGACTTGCTTACTCCAAGTCGCCGTCGTCGTATCGCTGCCGGTTCTGGTAATACCTTTATCGAAGTCAACAAGTTCATCAAGGACTTCAACCAAGCTAAACAACTCATGCAAGGTGTCATGTCTGGTGACATGAACAAGATGATGAAACAGATGGGCATCAACCCTAACAATCTTCCTAAAAATATGCCTGGGGGTATGGATATGTCAGCCCTTGAAGGTATGATGGGACAAGGTGGAATGCCTGACCTTTCAGCTCTTGGTGGAGCAGGAATGCCAGATATGAGCCAGATGTTTGGTGGAGGTCTCAAGGGCAAAATCGGGGAATTTGCTATGAAGCAATCCATGAAACGCATGGCTAATAAAATGAAAAAAGCTAAGAAAAAACGCAAATAAAAAGGGACTCGCTTGAGTCCTTTTTCTGTCTAGTTATTTCGAAGTTTTTCCAAAGTCTCTTTAAAGATATCTGGGATTTCGGAAGTAAATTCCATAGTTTCCCCTGTTCTTGGATGGGTAAATCCAAGTGTCTTGGCATGGAGAAATTGCCCATGTCCTTTCAAGGTTTTACGAGGGCCATAGACCTCATCGCCAGCGACAGGATGACCGATATAAGCCATGTGTACACGGATTTGGTGAGTTCTTCCAGTTTCCAGTTGCAATTCCAGCAAGGTATAATCACCAAAGCGCTCCAAGACTTGGAAACGTGTCACTGCTGGTTTCCCTTTTGCAGTCACAGCTTGTTTCTTACGGTCTTTTTCGCTACGTCCGATTGGTGCTTCAATCACACCACGGTCATTTGGAAGATTTCCATGAACGATGGTCCAATATTTACGAAGAGACTTCTTGTCCTTCAATTCTTGAGCTAGTGCTAAATGGGCATCATCGTTTTTAGCAATCATCAAGAGACCTGAAGTATCCTTATCAATACGATGGACAATCCCTGGACGCAAGACACCATTGATGCCTGATAGGTCTTTGATGTGGTACATAAGGGCGTTAACCAAGGTACCACTGGTATGTCCAGCACTTGGATGAACAACCATCCCTTGAGGTTTATTGACTACTGCTACATCCTCATCTTGATAAATGATTTCTAGAGGAATATCTTCAGCTACATACTCCAAAACTTCTGGTTCTGGCACCTGATAAGTAACGATATCGCCCTCTTGAACCGTATACTTGGCTTTTTTGACCTGACCATTAACCAAGACTTGACCTGATTTGATTTGTTCATTGGCGAGACTTCGCGACAGTTCTGTTAAATCTGACAAAGCCTTATCTAAGCGTAGTCCACCTGTTTCAATTTTAATTTCCATTCATTTCCTCTTTTAGCATTGCAAGCAATAATACAATCACTCCGACCGTCAGATAGCTATCAGCCACATTGAATATGGCAAAATTAACAAAGTCTAAGTGAAACATATCCACGACAAATCCTTGACTGATGCGATCGATAAAGTTTCCCAGACCACCTGCAATAATCAAAACCAATCCAAAGACTGTCCAGAAGGAATCCTCTATATGCTTATGAAGATACCAGATAGCTCCAACCATGACTACCAGGGTAATCACTGCAAAAAACCACTGTTGATCTTGGAGCATAGAAAAGGCTGCTCCTCTATTTTGCAGATAGGTTAAACTAACTAGATTTGGGATCCAGGATTTAACTTCACCAAGAGCAATATTCTGAACGACGTACGCCTTTACAAATTGATCTAAGACAATCAAGGCTCCTATAATCCCTGCAATTATTCCTCTTTTTTTCATGCTTTCCTCTTCTGATCAAAATACTCTTGCATAACCTCTACAAATAAAGCCCCTGCTTGGCTCAAGTCTACTTCTTCACGTTTCACATAAACCATGCGATTATTGAGATTATCATTTAGCGGAATAACGGTGATCCCGTTCACACTATCGCTATCTAAGAATCCAGATCCAGTCGCATAAGCATTTGTTCTTTCAAGAATCCCATTTAAGGTAGCGCGGTCAGTTACGTTAAACATTTGAGAGCTAGCACTTGTATCCACAAAGTTCTCTGAGTAATAAAGATACTCATCCTTTTCCTGTGTGAATCGAACTGTTGGTAAATCAGCCAAATCCTCCATGACCAACTCTTTTTTCTTGGCTAAAGGATGCCCTTCACGCAGATAGATATGCGTCTGGAAAGGAATCAACTCAATCACTTCAAGTCCTAACTTTTCAACCCGTTGCATAATTCCCTTTTGGTTTTGATTGTTGAGGTAGATAATTCCAATCTCACTATGTCCTTGAGCTACTTCATCCAAAATCTGAACAGTTGTTGATTCAAAAATACGGAAATTCTTATAGTCAGGATATTGTTGCGAAAAAGCTGTAATGGTTGGTGGCAAGAAATCATAGTGCTGGCTGGCTATTGAAAACTCATCTTTCTCCTCTTCAGGATTGGCATACTGATTTTGGAAAACATCAAATCCTTTAACCAATTCTTGTGCCTTTTCATAAAATTCCATCCCACGACGTGTAAGAAAAGTTCCTGAACTGGTTCTGCGGAAAATCTTAAAGCCAAGTTCTTTTTCCAAGTCTCTTACAGAAATAGATAGACTAGGCTGACTAACGTACATCTTCTCAGCCGCTTCACGAAAAGTACCACTATTAGCAATAGCTACAACGTAGCGTAATTGTTGAATATTCATGATTTCTCCTTCGATTTCTATCTTATCATTATACCATAAATCAAGCCTATCCAACAAAGGAAAATCATAAGACAGTTACTTCTAAGAAAAGCAACTAAAAAACACCTCTCCAGTTAGATGTAATTCTAACCCAAAGGTGTCGTTCTTAAGATTATTTCGCTGCTGCGTAAAGTTCATCTACTTTATTCCAGTTGATAACTGAGAAGAAAGCTTTGATGTAGTCAGGACGAACGTTACGGTATTTCACGTAGTAAGCATGTTCCCAAACGTCCAAGCCCAAGATTGGTTTTTTACCTTCTGAAATTGGTGTGTCTTGGTTTGCTGTTGAAGTTACCTCAAGTTTACCTTCTTTATTAACAACCAACCATGCCCATCCAGAACCAAAACGAGTTGTTGCTGCTGCAGTGAAGGCTGCTTGGAATTCTTCGAATGAACCGAAAGTTTCATCGATTGCTGCTGCAAGTTCTGCTGAAGGAGCTGTTTTTTCAGGAGTCATCAATTCCCAGAAAAGAGCGTGGTTCAAGTGTCCACCACCGTTGTTGATAAGCGCTTGACGGATATCAGCTGGGATAGATTCTACATCAGTAAGCAAAGCTTCAAGGTCTTCACCGATTTCAGGGTGTTTTTCAAGAGCTGCATTTGCATTGTTAACGTAAGTTTGGTGGTGTTTGTCATGGTGCAAGTGCATTGTTTCAGCATCGATGTATGGTTCCAATGCATCGTAAGCGTATGGAAGATCTGGTAAGATAATAGCCATCTGTAATACCTCTTTTTCTTTCTATATAAAGATGATAACGCAATCATCCTATTTTTTCAAGTTATTTGCTCAATTTGACTGGCTAGCAATCTGCAATAGAGCCTTCTCAAACAGGTAACCTTTCTCATAAACTCCTGTCTTAATTTGGTAATCAGCTTGGATGAGATAACGAATAGAATTCTGGAGAAAATCAAGGGATAGTCTTCGAGAATCACGAAGGGCAAATTTGATTTGGTAGGGATTAGGATTGCGACCAAGATAGTGACCTAAACTGCTGACCATCTGGGACTCTGACTGACCAGACTCTTGCAAAATTTTCACTTGTGTATAGAGTCTGAACTGCCCCAACATAATGGCAATCAGTTTAATCTCATCTTCTCCCTGCAAAGTCAAATCTTTTACTAAATCACGTGCCTGATCAATCTTCTTAGTCAATATTAACTGAGTTAAATCAAAGATATTATCCTGCAAAGTCTTTGGTATGGCCTCAACAATGTCTTCTTCGGTAATTCGGTCATCATCCTTATAAGACTGTAAGAAGAGTAGATTTTTCTGAATTTCACTGAATTGAAAACCTGATTTGATAAGTAACTGTTCGAAGGATTTTCCATCAAAGGAAAGTCCTTGTTCCTGAGACCACTTTTGAAAATAAGCTCGCATCTCTTGCTCTTTTGGTTCAAGGGCTTCAAAAATCTTGGCATCCCTCTTGAGTAATTTGACTAAACGTCTCTTACTATCCAGCTTCCCTTCAGCAAAAATAACTAATTTACTCGTCGGAGATGGATTTTCCAAATATTCTTCAAAAGCCTTAAGCTCGTCATCAGATAGATAGCGTTTTTTAGCTGTTGTTATATCGAGAAAATGATCTAAAATAACAATTTTTTCATCCGCAAAGAAAGGAAGACTGACCAGCTCTAGTTCCAAGCTTTTGTAGTCTACTTCTTTCATATCAAAATAAGCAAAGTTCAAATCAGCAGAATCGTAGCCGATTTGCTTTAGCACCTGAGTTTTCATGATTTCATACTGTCCTTGATCAGGGCCTGTAAACAAGGTCAAACTAGGTAAATTTGATAAAGATAGCTTTTGGCTTTCTTCTATTGCTAGCATCATTTCTCCTTTCTTTTTAGTTTCTCTTTTATTTAATCAATATAATTCAATTTACCACGGAAATCTTCAAGGTTTTCATAACCTTTTTCCGTCATAATTTCTTTGAGTTCGTTTGTAATGCGATCAAAAGCACCTACACCTTCTTTGTGCAGGGTAGTTCCTACCTGCACCATGCTGGCACCACATAGGATATGTTCAAAGGCATCACGTCCTGTTAATACCCCACCTGTTCCGATGATTTGAATTTCTGGATTCAAGCGTTGATAAAAAGCATGGACATTAGCAAGAGCTGTTGGTTTGATGTATTCTCCACCGATTCCACCAAAGCCATTCTTAGGACGAATCACGACTGACTCATCTTCAATATAAAGACCATTTCCGATAGAGTTGACACAATTGACAAACTTAAGTGGATATTTGTTGAAAATAGTTGCTGCTTGATCAAAATGTACAATATCAAAATAAGGTGGAAGCTTAATTCCTAATGGTTTTGTAAAATACTCAAAGACTTCTGATAAGATACGATCAGTAGTTTCAAAGTCATAGGCAATCTGAGGTTTACAAGGTACATTTGGACATGAGAGATTGAGCTCAGTCAACCCACGAAAATCACTCTCTTGAACCTTCTTTAAAATAGTGTGAGTTTCCTCTGGAGACATTCCAACTAATGATAGAAAGAAGGTACGGTTTGGTTCCTTGTCTTGCAATTCCAATAGATAGTTTAAGTAATAGTCTAAACCATTATTTGGTAGACCCATAGAGTTGATTGAACCGAGTGGAACATCTTGATAACGTGGTTCAGGATTCCCCTGACGAAATTCCAAGGTTGCTGTCTTAGTGACAAAGGTTCCTGCTGCTGAATTTTTGACACCTTCTAACTCCTCAATTGTCATACAAGCAACTCCTGCCGCATTCATCAAGCAATTGTCAAACTCAAAACCAGCAATCTGTGTTTTAGTTGATACCATGATTCTGTTCCTCCAGATTCCTTTTTATGTTTAATATTATACCATACTTTGACTTTTGCTTTTCAATAAAACCATTTCCATAGAAAAGGTTCGTTTTTTAGCAAGTTCTGAATCAGTTGTGTCAAATTGAAAGAATTTTTAGAAAATTTGTGTTTTTTTCTTTACACTGAAAAAATTTTCTGCTATAATGACTCATGTAATAAAATATGACAACAAAAAGGAGAACGATATGACATCTGCTAAAGAATATATCCAAAGCGTGTTTGAAACTGTAAAAGCTCGTAACGGGCATGAGGCTGAATTTCTCCAGGCGGTTGAAGAATTCTTCAGCACTTTGGAGCCTGTCTTTGAAAAACACCCTGAGTATATTGAAGAAAATATCTTGGCACGTATCACTGAGCCTGAACGCGTAATTTCTTTCCGTGTTCCATGGGTTGACCGTGATGGAAAAGTTCAAGTTAACCGTGGTTACCGTGTTCAATTCAACTCAGCTGTTGGACCATACAAAGGCGGACTTCGTTTCCACCCAACTGTTAACCAAGGAATCTTGAAATTCCTCGGATTCGAACAAATTTTTAAAAACGTTTTGACTGGACTTCCAATCGGTGGAGGTAAAGGTGGGTCAGACTTTGATCCTAAAGGGAAGACCGATGCTGAAGTGATGCGCTTCTGCCAAAGCTTCATGACTGAATTGCAAAAATACATTGGACCATCTCTTGACGTACCTGCTGGTGATATCGGTGTAGGTGGACGTGAAATTGGTTACCTTTACGGACAGTACAAACGCCTCAACCAATTTGATGCTGGTGTCTTGACTGGTAAACCTCTTGGATTTGGTGGTAGCTTGATCCGTCCGGAAGCAACTGGTTATGGATTGGTTTACTACACTGAAGAAATGCTTAAAGCTAACGGAAACAGCTTTGCTGGTAAGAAAGTTGTGATTTCAGGTTCTGGTAACGTAGCTCAATACGCTCTTCAAAAAGCAACTGAACTTGGTGCAACTGTTATCTCAGTATCTGACTCAAATGGTTATGTTATCGATGAAAATGGTATCGACTTCGACCTTCTTACAGACGTTAAAGAAAAACGCCGTGCTCGTTTGACTGAGTACGCTGCAGAAAAACCAACTGCTACCTACTACGAAGGTTCTGTATGGACTTACGCCGGTAACTACGATATCGCTCTTCCATGTGCGACTCAAAACGAGATCAACGGTGAAGCTGCGAAACGCTTGGTTGCTCAAGGAGTTATCTGTGTATCTGAAGGTGCTAACATGCCTAGCGACCTTGAAGCTATCAAAGTTTACAAGGAAAATGGAATCCTTTACGGACCTGCCAAAGCTGCCAATGCTGGTGGTGTAGCTGTATCTGCTCTCGAAATGAGCCAAAATAGCCTTCGTCTTTCATGGACACGTGAAGAAGTTGACGGTCGTTTGAAAGATATCATGACTAACATCTTCAACACTGCTAAAACAACTGCAGAAACTTACGGTCTTGGAACTGACTACCTTGCAGGTGCAAATATCGCTGCCTTTGAAAACGTAGCAAACGCTATGATTGCACAAGGGATTGTTTAATTAGTCGATACATCCTATCGGAGGACAAATGATGAACTTACGGCCGATGGAAGTAAGAGACAATTCAGCTGTAGCGCAGCTCATTCGAGCTAGCCTAGAAGAATTCGGGCTTGACAAACCAGGAACTGTCTACTTTGATTTTCATCTAGATCATTTGGCCGACTATTATCAACAGCAAGAGAGAGCAGCTTACTTTGTTCTGGAAGATGAAGGTCAGCTGGTTGGCTGCGGTGGCTTTGCACCTGTGTCCGATAAGATTGCTGAATTACAAAAACTGTATGTCACTAAAAATAGCCGTGGCAAAGGTTATTCCAGCAGGTTGATAAAGCGGATATTCCAGGAAGCCCGCATAGCTGGTTATGAACAGCTTTATCTAGAGACCTCTACTGAACTGGCTACGGCTGTGGCCATCTATCAACACTATGGTTTTACAACATTGCAACAACCACTTTCTAACGCCGCCGGCCACCCAGCTATGAATATCTGGATGATAAAATCCCTCTTATCAGATGAATAGATGGCAGTATACTAATGTAGCCAATGCTATGATAGTAAAGGTATTGTTTAAAATTCATTTGCTCAATCCTCAATCATTATGATTGGGGATTTTTATTTTGGTTTTAAAAAGAGCTCTCTTAATTTTTTAGTGAACTTAAAATTAATAGTTATTTTACGATAACTAAGGAAAAAGAAAGACATTCGACAATTTCATTTGTTACTTTATCAATGTTTATATCTTCTTTGTCATTTATAATCATAGGAACAATATAAGAAAGACTTAAAGCTAAAATATAGCGAACGATCCTTTCATTTGACCAATCTCGGATAACACCATTTTCTTTAAATTGATTCAAAACAGGACTAATCGGATTAATGATAGAGTGTACAATGATATTCCCTAACTCTTCAGAAATAGTTTTATCAATAAGTGAACGACTCAAAAGAATTTTAACTTGCATTTTATTGTTATGAATAAAAATTAACCTATCCCGAACGATGCTTCTTAGAAAAAGTGAAAAAGATTTTTGCTCTATTGTAAATCTCTTATCTGAAAAATCAGCAATCACTTCTGGAATAACTTGCTCTAGAAATGTAGATAAAATAGCATCTAGGATACCTTCCTTGGTTTTAAAATAACTAAAAACGGTTCCTTCTGAGACGCCAGCATGTTCAGCAATAAGATTAGATGTTGTATTTTCAAAACCAATCTCGGAAAATAATTTTAAACTGGATATTAATACTTGACTTTGTTTTAAACTTAATTCACTGCTTTTTAATGTCTCAGCAAACTTATATTCTATACTTTCCATTCCTGCCCCCTCTATCTACTCTCTTATTTTAATAATTCTTTTACCACGGGTATGTCCTAATTTTAGACTACGATATGCCTCTCTAACTGACTCCAGAGAAAAACTATACTCTTTCTCAATATTCAGCTGAACTTTTCCATCTGAGACCATCTCCTCTAGAATTTTAAAATCATCATAAGTGGAATGTCTCGGACCTGTGAACTGAGCTCCTCTTATTAAAACATATGGTGAAGGTACTAAAGTTCCAATATCAGTTCCGTTCAATCCAAGATGGAAAGCTAATTTAACGTAATCACCACCATAGCAATCCAAGAATTTTGTAATAGGTTTTGGAGCTACTGATAAAAGAGACTTTTGGACATCCCCTTCATAAGATACTGGTATAGCACCTAATGATTCTAGATATTCTGAATTTTTCTTGCTCGCAATACCAATAACAGTTGCGCCCTTAGCAACCGCATACTGTACTGCAATGCTACCAATGCCACCTGAAGCTGCTGAAATAACTACAACATCTTTAGAATTTAAATTAATTCTTCTAAAAGCACCACCGACTGTTAAAGAAGCCACCCCCATAGTAGCAGCATGATACATATCAATATTGTCTGGTTTCAATGCAATTTCTGATTCGCTAACACAAATTTCTGTTGCTAACGCACCCCTCTTAGTACCAAGTCCAGGATCACTTATTATTGTTCCAAAAACCTTATCACCTACTGAAAATCGACTCACTCCATCACCAATTTCTGTGATAACACCAGCAAAATCCCTAGCGATACCTCTTGGAAATAAAGATGATTTTGATTCAAACCAACGACCTGGTTGTTTTAATTTTGTCAAAAAACTCAAAAAACGAAGTGGCTTCGCCCCCTCGAAAGTTTTGTAATCAATAGGATTTAGACCAACAGCAAATACTTTTACTCTAACTTGATTCATTCCTAATGATTCAGATATAATATTTACTAAATCTAGAACTTTTTCATCACCAAAACGATTATACTGTATTGCTTTAATAACCATTATCTAATTCTCCTAATCCCTAACAAAATTGAGTGAGCACTCAATTAATTTTTATATATTATACGCTTATTCTTCAAAGAAATCAACTGCTCTATGATTTTTAAACAAAAAGACCTACCCTACTGGATAGATCTTTATTTTCTTACAATTTACCTGCTACTGCATCCAACAATTCTTGGATTTTCGCTTGATTGCTTCCTCCTGCCATGGCCATGTCTGGTTTACCACCACCACGTCCATCAACGATTGGAGCTAATTCTTTAATCACATTACCTGCATGCACCTCTTTTGTCTTGCTGGCTACAAGGACATTGACCTTATCACCGATAGCTGCGACAAGAACAAGAACATCAGAGTAATCTTTTTGTTTCCAGTTATCCGCAAAGGTACGAAGGGCACCTGCATCTGATACAGATACTTGGCTGGCAATGTAACGGTGGCCGTTTGCTTCTTGAACATTCTTGAAGACATCACCTGCCGCCGCTGCTGCTGCTTTTTCCTTCAATTCTGCATTTTCTTTTTGCAATTGACGGAGTTGCTCTTGAAGTCCTTCCACCTTGTGAGGTACTTCTTTGAGTTGAGGAGCTTTCAAGGTTGCTGCGACTGCTTTCAGTGCATCTTCTTGGTCACGATAAGCTTCAAAGGCCTCTTTACCAGTCACTGCCAAGATACGACGAGTTCCTGATCCGATCCCTTCTTCTTTGACAATCTTGAAGAGACCGATTTCAGAAGTATTGCCAACGTGAGTACCACCACAAAGCTCTACTGAATAGTCCCCGATAGTGACTACGCGAACTTCCTTACCATATTTCTCACCAAAGAGGGCCATAGCTCCCATTTCTTTAGCTGTGTCAATATCAGTCTCAACTGTTTCCACTGCGATGGCTTCCCAAATCTTCTCATTGACTTGTTGCTCAATAGCACGCAATTCTTCAGGAGTCACGGCTTGGAAGTGAGTGAAGTCAAAGCGAAGGAATTCTACTTCATTAAGTGAACCTGCTTGAGTAGCATGGTGGCCAAGGATATTATGAAGAGCTGCATGGAGCAAGTGAGTGGCTGTGTGGTTCTTCATGACACGATGACGACGATTGCTATCGATGGCCAAAGTGTATTCTTGGTTCAAAGCAAGAGGAGCAAGAACTTCAACGGTGTGCAATGCTTGTCCGTTTGGTGCTTTTTGAACGTCTGTTACAATCGCTACGACATTTCCTGCAGCATCCAAGATTTGACCATGGTCCGCAACTTGTCCACCCATTTCAGCGTAGAATGGAGTTTCTGCAAAGATAAGTGACGCAGTTCCTTCTGATACAGCTTCTACTTCAGCATTATCAGCTACGATAGCAACCAACTTAGAAGACAATTGACTAGCATTGTAGTTGAAGACACTTTCTACAGTGATGTTTTGAAGGGTTTCGTTTTGCATACCCATAGATCCACCTTTGACTGCAGAGGCACGCGCACGTTCTTGTTGTTCCTTCATGGCTGCTTCGAAGCCTTCACGGTCTACAGTCATACCAGCTTCTTCAGCGATTTCTTCTGTCAATTCCACTGGGAATCCGTATGTATCATAGAGTTTAAAGACATCTTGACCGGCGATGACAGATTGACCTTTTTCTTTCAAGTCTGCTACGATACCTTGGGCAAAGTGTTGACCTGAGTGAAGAGTACGAGCAAATGACTCTTCTTCGCTCTTAACGATTTTCTCAATAAAGTCACGTTTTTCAAGCACTTCTGGGTAGTAGCTTTCCATGATTTTTCCAACAGTTGGAACGAGTTTGTAAAGGAAAGGCTCATTGATACCCAATTTTTGACCATGCATAGAGGCACGACGAAGAAGACGACGGAGGACATAACCACGACCTTCATTTCCAGGAAGGGCACCATCACCAATCGCAAATGAAAGAGAACGGATATGGTCTGCAATAACCTTGAAGCTCATGTTGTCGCCATCTTGGTCGTAAACCTTACCAGATAATTTCTCAACTTCACGAATGATTGGCATGAAGAGGTCTGTTTCAAAGTTTGTCTTAGCCCCTTGGATAACCGCCACCAAACGCTCCAAACCAGCGCCCGTATCAATGTTTTTGTGTGGCAATTCTTTGTACTCGCTACGAGGAACAGCAGGGTCAGCGTTAAATTGTGACAATACAATGTTCCAGATTTCGATATAACGGTCGTTTTCGATATCTTCTGCAAGAAGACGAAGACCGATATTTTCTGGGTCAAAAGCTTCTCCACGGTCGAAGAAGATTTCTGTATCAGGTCCAGAAGGTCCCGCACCGATTTCCCAGAAGTTGTCTTCGATTGGGATCAAATGACTTGGATCTACTCCCACTTCAATCCAGCGGTTGTATGAATCCTTATCATCTGGATAATAAGTCATGTAAAGTTTGTCTTTAGGGAAGTCAAACCACTCAGGACTTGTCAAAAGCTCATAAGCCCATGTAATTGCTTCGTCACGGAAGTAATCCCCGATTGAGAAGTTCCCCAACATTTCAAACATAGTATGGTGACGGGCAGTCTTACCTACGTTTTCGATATCGTTGGTACGGATAGCCTTTTGAGCATTGGTAATACGTGGATTTTCAGGAATGATAGTTCCATCAAAGTATTTTTTAAGAGTAGCAACCCCTGAGTTGATCCACAAAAGTGTTGGGTCGTTTACTGGAACCAAGCTAACGGATGGTTCTACTGAGTGGCCTTTTGTAGCCCAGAAATCAAGCCACATTTGGCGGACTTGTGCACTAGATAATTGTTTCATATGTATCTCCTTTTTACTAATTTGATTGGCTTTCTAGCATTTCCACATAGTCGATAGCGACACAGAGGGAAATGACTAGGTCTGCATAAGATTCGTCATAGACGGTTACGGTATAGGTAGAGGTTAAATGGAAGAGTTCCTTGGTAATCTCAGCAATCACTTGGTCACGGTCGTCCAGCAATTTAAAATTTAAATCCCAGACATTTCCTTCGATGCGAAGGCCGAGATTGTCAAACTCATACTTATCTCTGAAGAAAGTCAACTTCTTTCGGATATAAAAATGATCTCCATTACTGAGTTGAATCTCAAAACGAGGTAGGAAAGTTAAGACTTCCTTACTAATCTCACTGACCTGTTCACCAGCAACATCATAGATGGTAAAGGTTTTAGGAATCTTAAAAAATGAACCTTCAACCTGATAGGCGACATTGCCCATTTCATCCTTGATATCAAAGCGTTCACCACCTAGGCGAAATTTTTGTTTGACAAGAAATGTTCTCATAAACACCTCCAAAAATAAAAGACAAATCCATATCACGAAGGGCGAAAAACCGCGGTACCACCTTCATTCAATGAACTTGTCATTCTTTGATTCTTATGCAATTGTTAGATTGAGTAGCATGATTTTCTATCTTAGATGGCTCGCAGCACCGCCAATTCTCTGAACTAAGATGGGGAGAAAATCAATTCTCAACTTTCTTATTATATCGTTTTTGAAGAGGTTCGTCAAGCTTAATAACTATGAAGTAAAACTCATTTTTTTAACAGTTTACCAAATATTATATAGGCGATAGACCACAATAAACATCCAACCAATAAGAATTGACCTAAAACAATGAGATAATCCAAAATTGAGATCAACTTATACCATCCACTAAATAGAAGACAGGGAAGAACTGTAAAAAGCATAATGATAAAATGTATAATAGATTGTTTAAATAGCGACCATTTTTCAATTTCATAAATTACCGAGGCTGATGCTATCGAGGTAGCAATAATGCCAACCAAAAATGTACTTTTAACATGAAAAATATCAGTCCCTTGAAGTCTCATAAAAATTGCCAAACTGGTCATTATGACAAAAGGAATCATTCCTCTAAAAATAGCTTTTTTAATCATAACTACTACCTCAATCATAAATTAAAAAGCCTTTAACTCTATCGAAATTATAGCATAGTTAACTATATTTTTCTACTAATTCATAATCTATTTTAATAAATAACCTAGCCATAAAATAGTTAATTATCTATGGCTAGGTTTTATTTTTTTGTCTGATTGAAATTATTTCCGATAGCAGATAATCTCCTACTTCCGATACATCTTAAATTGCAGGAAGAGATCGCTGTAGATTCCTGTCCATTTATGGTCAAACTTCTCATAAACTTCTAGGTGTTTCATAGTATCTGCATCAGGATAGAAGGACTTGTCCTCTTTTGTCTCCTCAGGGAGCATTTCTTTAGCAACATTGTTTGGTGTTGAATAGCCGACATACTCAGCATTCTTGAGAGCATTTTCGGGCTTCAGCATAAAGTTGATAAAGGCATAGGCTGCGTCTTGGTTTTTGACTGTTTTGGGAATGACCATATTGTCAAACCAGAGGTTACTTGCTTCTGTCGGTACGACATAGCGAAGATTTTCATTTTTCTCTAGCATCTGACTGGCTTCTCCTGAGAAGGTCACACCGATGGCAGCGTTATTCTGAATCATGTACCCCTTCATCTCATCCGCAACAATAGCCTTGATATTAGGTGTTAGCTTATAGAGCTTATCTACCGTTTCTTCCAACTGCTGTGGATCTTTAGAGTTGAGGCTATAGCCTAGTGAGTTAAGACCTAAACCAAGTACTTCACGCGCCCCATCAAAAAGCATAATGGAGTTCTTATACTCTGGCTTCCAAAGGTCGTCCCAATGTTCAGGCGCTTCTTCCACCATAGTCTCATTGTAGACGATTCCCAAGGTCCCCCAGAAGTATGGGATAGAGTACTGGTTGTTGGGATCAAAGGACTGGTTGAGAAATTCAGAACCGATATTCTCAATGCCCTCAATCTTACTATAATCCAGTGGAACTAGAAGGTCTTCATCCTTCATCTTGTTGATCATGTACTCACTTGGGATGGCAATATCATAAGTTGTTCCACCCTGCTTGATTTTAGTGTACATGGCTTCGTTAGAGTCAAAGGTTTCGTACTGGACTTGGATTCCTGTTTCTTCTGTAAATTTCTCCAGAAGTTCAGGATCGATATAGTCTCCCCAGTTGTAGATAACCAATTTTTGACTATCACGGCTATTGATTTCACTGTCAAGATGAGAAGAAATTCCCCATAAAACAAGGATAATGGCTAGAATTCCTGCTAAAAATGAATAGAGTCGTTTCATGCTTGCTCCTCCTTCTCACGTGAAATGAAGTAATATCCGACAACTAGGATAATACTAAAGAGAAAGACCAAGGCTGAAAGAGCATTGATTTCTAGCGAAATTCCCTTACGAGCTCGAGAGTAGATCTCGACTGATAGGGTTGAAAAACCATTTCCCGTTACAAAGAAGGTCACGGCAAAGTCATCTAATGAATAGGTGAATGCCATGAAGTAACCTGCAATAATAGACGGCGTTAGGTAAGGAAGCATAATTTCCTTAAACATCTGGAACTGACTAGCTCCAAGGTCATAGGCTGCATGGATCATATCTCCATTCATCTCTTTTAATCGAGGCAAGACCATAAGCACTACGATTGGAATGGAGAAGGCCACGTGACTAGACAGAACTGTCAAAAATCCAAGTGAAAACTTGAGTTGTGTAAAGAGAATCAAGAAGCTGGCACCAATCATAACGTCAGGTGCAACCATCAAAATGTTATTGAGTGATAGGAAGGCTTCTTGGTATTTTTTTCGAGATTGGTAGATGTAAATGGCACCAAAAGTCCCAATGATAGTCGCAATCAGGGCCGATAGGAAGGCTAGTAAAAAGGTCTGAACCAAGATTAGCATGAGTCTTCCATCGCCAAACATGGTTTCAAAGTGAGACAAACTAAAGCCTGTAAAGCTATTCATATCATCCCCAGCATTGAAGGCATAACCAATCAAGTAAAAGATTGGCAGATAGAGGACGATAAAGACAAAGGCTAGGTAAAGATTTGATAATTTTTTCATCGTTCTCTCCTTTCCTTAGTCACCCACATGGTGATAAACATGGTCAGGATAAGAACAACACCGATAGTTGAACCCATACCGTAATTATCGTTTGTCAGGAAGTTCTGCTCAATGGCAGTCCCCAAGGTAATCACTCGGTTCCCCCCAATCAAACGGGTCAACATAAAGAGACTTAAACTCGGGATAAAGACAGATTGGACACCACTTCGCACTCCATTCATAGACAGAGGGAAGATGACATGACGGAAAGTCTCCCACTTGGTTGCACCGAGGTCATAGCTAGCATTAATGAGGTTATTATCCATATCATCCAAGACATTGAAGATAGGCAAAATCATAAATGGAAGCTCGATGTAGCTTGCAACAAAGATAAATGAGAAATCCGTAAAGAGCAACTGCTGCGAACCGATTCCGATAAATTCGAGGAATTGGTTAATAGAGCCATTTTGCCCAAAAATCCCAATAAAGGCATAAGCCTTAAGAAGGAGATTTATCCAGGTTGGCAAAATGATGAGCATGAGCCAAAGTTGACGGTGTTTCAGACGGGTCAAAAAGAGGGCTGTTGGATAACTGATAAGAAGTGTCACTAGAGTTACAATCCCAGCATAGAGAACTGAGTTAAAACTCATTTTGAGATAGGTCAAATTTTGTGACGCAAAATAGGATTTATAGTTTTCTAAACTGAACTGGCCTTCGATGTTGAAAAAGGATTGCCCGAATATCAAGACCAAGGGTGCCAATACAAAGAGTGCAATCCAAAGCATGTAGGGAACTACAAAGAGTTTAGAGGTTGTTTTCTTCATCTCTTTCCTCCTCGATAGCGTTAATCAAACCTGCTTCTTGCTCTTCGATTTCTACGTATTCCTCGATACGTGCATCGAACTCTTCTTCTGTTTCATTAAGACGCATGATGTGGATGTCTTCTGGTTCAAAGTCCAGACCGATTTCCTCACCAACGATTGCCTTACGAGTTGAGTGAATCATCCATTCATTGCCCAGTTCATCATAAGCGATAATCTCATAGTGAACCCCACGGAAAAGTTGGGTATCGACCTTCACTTGAAGTTTTCCTTCTTCTGGAAGGGTAATGCGCAAGTCTTCTGGGCGAATCACGACTTCGACTGGTTCATTTGGTTTCATCCCACCGTCGACCGCTTCAAAGCGTTTGCCGTTAAACTCGACCAAGTAGTCCTCAATCATAGTTCCAGGCAGGATATTTGATTCACCAATGAAGGTGGCAACAAAGTGGTTGATTGGCTCGTCGTAGATGTCAACTGGTGTTCCTGACTGAACAATTTCACCATCATTCATAACGAAAATCCAGTCACTCATAGCCAAGGCTTCTTCTTGATCGTGGGTAACAAAGACAAAAGTAATGCCCAATCGCTGTTGCAGTTCACGCAGTTCGTACTGCATATCTGTTCGCAATTTCAAGTCCAAGGCTGACAAAGGTTCATCCAAGAGTACCACACGAGGCTGGTTGATAATCGCACGCGCAATAGCTACACGCTGGCGTTGTCCTCCAGAAAGCTTACGGATGGAACGTTTTTCGAAACCTTCCAACTGTACCATCTTGAGAACTTCTAATACACGTCGTTCGATTTCTTTTTTATCGACCTTACGCAATCGCAATGGAAAGGCAACATTCTCAAAGACATTCATATGCGGAAACAAGGCATATGATTGGAAGACTGTATGAACATCGCGCTTATTAGTTGGGATATCATTGATTCGCACGCCATCCAGTAAAATATCTCCAGTCGTTGCGTCTAGCAAACCGGCGATGATATTGAGAATGGTTGATTTACCTGAACCAGATGCTCCTAGCAGTGTGTAAAACTTCCCTTCTTCCAACTCAAAGTTAATGTCTTTGAGAACCTTGGTGTTGCTATCTTCAAAAACTTTAGAAACGTTTTTGAATTCGATAATTGGTTTTTTCAATTGGCATAAATTCCTTCTTTTTCATAGATTAACAGATCAGGGCTCTGTCAGGCCACCACTACCTCTTGCAGGGAGTTAGGCCTCCTGCATGCATCTTCGCTACCGATAGGCTTTTACCCCCTCGACATTCTAGTTAGTAGCAGCAAAGCTATTTATAGTATTTACTCATGTTCACCCAAGATACGAACTTCTCGCTCGAGAGTAACACCTGAGTGTTCTTTAACCTTTTCAATGACAGACTCAATCAAGTCTTCATAATCTCTGGCAGTTCCATCAGCAATATTGACCATAAAGCCTGCATGCTTTTCTGAAACTTCGACGCCACCGATACGATAACCCTTCAAACCAGCTTCTGCAATCAATTGTCCAGCAAAATGACCCACTGGACGTTTAAAGACTGACCCACAAGAAGGATACTCTAAAGGTTGTTTGAGTTCACGAAGGTGGGTCAAGCGGTCCATCTCTTGCTTGATGACTTGGTGATTACCTGGAGCTAAGGCAAACTTAGCAGATAGGACAACTGCTCCAGATGCTTGAATGGCTGAATGACGATAACCAAAGGCCAAATCTTTAGCAGACAAGGTTTCGATTTCACCTTCCTTAGTCAAGATTTGACAAGACTGGAGAACATGAGCAATCTCACCACCATAAGCCCCGGCATTCATAAAGACAGCACCACCGACGCTTCCTGGAATTCCACAAGCAAACTCAAAACCAGTCAAGCTATGACGGAGGGCAATACGAGTGGTTTCAATCAAGTTAGCTCCAGCTTCTGCCTCGATGGTATAGCCATCAACAGAAACGTTATTAAGCTTGTCACACATGATTACAAAACCACGAACGCCACCCTCACGGACGATAATGTTACTTGCATTTCCAAGAACCATCCAAGGAATGTTTTCCTGATTGGCAAATTTTACCACACGAGCCATCTCGTAGCGATTACGAGGAAATACTAAATAATCTGCCTTCCCTCCAACTTTGGTATAGGTATAAGTTTTTAACGGTTCATCGAATCGAATATCGATTCCTTCTAAGGTTTCATTTAATTTATCTAATACGGTCATTTTTCTAATCCTTTTATAAAATTCATTCCATTATACCATTTTTAGCTCTATTTTTCGATGATTTGGTTAGCTTTTTCAAATGATTGATGTGAATAAAAACATCCCAAGAATTAGATGTATACTGTCTAACTTTTGGGATGCAGTTAAAAAAAGATTTTTTATATTGAATCTATTTGAACTTGAAGTAATCAATAAGAGTATCCTAAATGTATAATCTAGAATGTATTCTAATCAGTTGGATGATTTTCCCAGCCTTGACGATAAAATTTAGGACTTATAGAGAAAAAATTCTTAAAAGCCTTTGAAAAGACTAGCTGATCCTGATATCCGACTTCCATGGTAATTTCTTTTATAGACAAATCTGTATCAGTTAGGAGAGTTCTTGCCTTTAGCAGACGGGTTTCAAGGAGAAATTGCTGAGGAGATTTATGGTAATGTTTCTTAAACTGACGAAACAAGGTACTGCGACTGAGTCCGACTTGGGATGCCAACTCTTGAATGGAGATATCTTGTGCGTACTGCTGTAGCAAAATTTGTGCAGCTTTTTCGACAGTGAGTTGAGCAGAAGTCAGTGGCATTTCTGCTGGAAGTTCTTCCTGCAGATAGTAGAGGAAGGTAAACACTTGCATACGGTACCAGCTTTCATTTTGCTTATTTTCTGCCGTTTTGTGACAAATGTCTTCAATGATTTCCCGACTTTTAAAATGACTACAAAAATGACAAACAGGCACAGAAAATACTTGTGTGTTTTGGAGGTATTCGGTCAGTTTTTCACCAGAAAATCCCAACCAATAGGTTATCCAAGGATCTTCTTGATTAGCCCAATAGCGCACTTTTTGTCCTTTTTTTAGGATAAAACCATCATTTTTCTCCAAAGAATAGGTTTGACCATCAACTTCCAAGTAACCTTTCCCTTCGCAAATCCAGTGAATGACAAAATCCTGAAAAACAGTATAATCGTAAAACGGAAAGTTAGAAAAATCATCAATCCCACATTCTTCTAAATAAAATTCCTTGGATGTTTCTTTAAAATAGTTCCAAAGTTTCATAAATACTTTCTCCTTGCAACATAAGTGCATATTTCTTCATCATGAACTCCTAGAAAAGCGATAAACGTTGGTTTATAATGGGCCAAGAAAGGAGAACGTATGAAAAAATCGTATCAATCTAGTATAGTAGGGCTCAGCCTCAGTAATCAAATTATCTCTATCACCATCACAGGTGACTTCATGATTCTTTTTATGAGTCAGATTTTAGGGTTTAGTGATTTGCAAAATAGCTGGCTGATTACCATGCTGCCCATTATTGCCCTTGTCCGCATTCCCTTGTCTTATCTGATGCGAAGGAAAAATCTCCTTGACTTAATGCGGTGGAGTGTACTGTCTAAGCTGTGTTTGATAGCAATATTAGTGGTAATTCCCTATGAAAGGGTGACTTTTTCTATCTACACTGTTTTTCTAGTTCTGTATCAGATAACCGTGGAGCTAGGCTTTGGACTGACTTGGAATCCTTTGATACTATTGGTAACAGAAGAAAAATCCCGTGCAAAATTTCTCAGTCACTTAGGTTTATTTCAGCTGGTAACTAGCTTTTATACTCTCCTTATTTCCTTTTATATAGGAAAGGAGCTGACTTCATTCCATTATCGTTGCCTACTAGGGATTGCACTTGTTAGTTTAATCTTGCAGTTTATCCTTTTGAAACAGTTACAGACTGACTATCATTTGTTTCAAAATCACCAAGAAACAGGGCGGATGGATTGGCAAGTTTTGAAAAAACAAATCTGGTACCATCTACGTATCCTACTTTTGGATAGCTTGATTTTATATATAACCTTAACCATAAATGTCCTCTATATGGTACAAGTATTGCACCTATCCGCTAAACTTGTATCTTTGTATTCGAGTATGAGCCTGTTGGGAAATGTCCTGGCCCTTGCTCTTGCAGGTCCTTGTTTTGAGAAAAGACGTTCTTTGTTTTTCACAATATTGTTAGTGATGACGGGATGCGAGATTCTCTTGATATTCTTTCTTCCTCATGATGCTACATCCTATACAGTCTTTTGGAGCATCGGTTGGGGCGTATTAAATGGAGCTATCGGAGCTCTATGGGGACTCTACATTTCCCTAGTCAAACACCAGGCAGCTAGCCCCAACCCCTTTACTATTTGGAATATTTATCAGGGAATTGCCTATCTTGTTAGTGTACTAGTCTTTTATCTCTCTGGAAACTTGGTGCACCTATCTAGTTCTAGCTCAGAGTTTGATCCTTATCGTCTGGTTTTAATTGCCTGCCTAAGCATCTGCATCCTAGTTTGTTTACGGATACTGTATAAAAGAAAAACAGGTCTCAAGTGACGGTTGTCGCTTGAGCCTATTTTATCATCGTATGATAAACTCCGATTGTAGGATAATGGTCCGTTTTTCGTCCGAGAGTGCTTGTTTGAAACTTTCCTGACCGAGTTGGTAGGATTTGTTATCAATGGTAGGAATCCCCAGTACCTCTCCTGTCAATTGCTTTTCTTGGCCAATCAACAAGGGTAATTCAAGATTTTTCTCCTGATAATAGCGAACTACACCAGTTGCTACATCATCTCCATTGCTAAAAATACAGTCTAAATCATGCTTAATCAAGCTGTCTCCTTGTTCATAAGCATCCTCCCCAGTGGAAATTCCGTCCAAAATCAGAGGTTCCTCTTTCTCACCAAAGACTTCCTTATAAGCTTCCATGGTTAGACGATAAGTAGAACTTTTTAAGTCTTTTCGGGTAAATAGCAAAGCAATCTTGCTTTTCCCCTGGTCTTTAATCCAGTTGAAGGCTGTCTTGCAGGCATGGATCCGGTTCACATAGACGCTGCTTAGATTGTGTTCCTGCACTTCCTCGCAGCAGACAATGTTGCCATACTTAGCGTAAGAAGCAATGGTTTCTATATCAACACTGCGAGAGGTGAAAATCAGACTGTCGAAGGCCCGTCCTCGAAGTTGCTCCAGGTAATTTTTTTCCAAATCTATATCATATCGAGAAGGTAGGATGAGTAGGGTGTGGTTATGAGCCAAGGCCGCATCCAAAAGCCCATTCAGTAACTGACTGAAATATGGATGGAGTGTTGTGTAGGGAATTACAACACCAACCCTACGAGTCGAACCCGAACTTAATTCCTGAGCTAGGATGTTGGGACGATAGTCCAATTCCTCCATAACTTGCAAAATTTTCTGGCGAGCTTCCTCTGAAACATGAGGATGGTTATTAATAACCCGTGATACGCTAGAAACAGAATAGCCACTCAGTTTGGCAATTTTTCGAATATTTGTCATTGTTTTCTTTCTATGGGAGGATTGACGCCCTCCAAACACGTGATTAGTTCAATTTTTTAAGATACTTACGTATGCCATAGCCGACACCGTGATCATCATTACTACGCGTAACCTTATAAGCTAGCTCTTTGATGTCAGGAAATGCATTGTCCATCACGATAGGATAACCCACCATCTCGAGCATTGGAATATCGTTGTGCCCATCACCAAAGGCAGCAGTCTGACTCTTATCAAGCCCCTCTTTTTTGATAATATAGGCAATACCTTTTGATTTTTTAGCGGTTTTGCTGGTAATTTCCAGATGATACTGACCAGATCGAAGAATGCTGACCTCACCCAAGTCCAGTGATTGTAAATATTTTTCCAAAGACAATAAGTCATTATTATCTAGGGCAATCATCATAATCTTGAAAGTATTATCTTTGGCAGTAAGAAACTCAGCCTCGGTTTGTAGTGTTGGTTTTTGGCGCGTGATTCTGTGTTCTAGACGAATTCCTTCATCTATTGTATCACAATACCAGTACGTCATATCATAATAGCTGATACTAATGTGTGGAAAATGCTTGCGAACTGCCTGTAAAATAGTCTGTGCTGTCTTTCTAGGAAGGATATCTGTATGAAGGGGCTTAACTTTCCCCTCTACAAGTTGATAAATCAAACCGCCGTTAAAGGCAACTTGAGGTCCAGTCAACTGAAGTTCCTCTATAGCCTCTCGCATTTCCATGGGAGCCCGAGCAGAAACTAGAGTTAAAGGAATTTGGGCATCACGGATAGCCTTGCTATTCTCGCTAGAAACGCGGCCCTCAGAATTTAGAAGGGTGCCGTCCATATCTGAAAAAATACGTTTGATGGTCATAATCTTGTCCTCTTTTCTTCTTTATCCGCTAGCGTGTGATAGGTCGGTTTAAATGCGCATTCCCAACCTTTGATACCATTTTACATTCTGGAACGCGTTCCATGTCAAGAGGAAAATGAAATAAATTTTATTTTTTTGTGGTCTTAGACAGAGTTGATGTTGAGGTGGTAAATAGTATATCTTCCAGTAAGCAGCTTATCCAAGCACAGTTTGTAAAAACTAATTCCTATCTGCTTGCAGTAGTCACTTCTTTAAATTTTAGGTAAGCGAAAAAAAATTACAAAGAGCTAATAAACAGACAAATAACAGAGATAACAGAGAACAATAAAAAGAGGTTTCCCTCTTTTTATGATGATTTTTTCCAAAATGTAGATTTTGTCAGCCAGACAAAAGCCAGAAGTTCTACAAGAAGAATAACCTCCACTAGAAGGGGATTTGACAACCAACCAACTTGAGATAGGCTCGGAGCCAAATCAAATAGGGCGTGTAAACCATAAGCAGCTACTAGGTAAATCCATTTCTTTTGGCGAACTGCTTGATAAACCCAGAAGGTCAAGCCGACTTGAAGAAGCAAGGCTAGGATTCTCTCTAGTCCCAAAAGGTAAATCTGCCATGCTGCTAGATTGTTAATCGTAGCAAGCGTGCTTTCAGGCAAGAGTTGCATAATGTTTGGATTTTGAGATTCTACTGCTGAAAAGAGGATGAAGAGATTGAGTAAACTTGCAATCCCGATATAAATCAACTCTAAACCACCATGTCCCAATCCATAAGCAAGAGCATCTGAATCTTCCAAAGTTCTTTTCTTCTCCAACCATTTAAAGAAAATAAGTCGAGCTGTTTCTTCAAATAAAGCAGCCATAGAAATGCCATAAATCACATAGAGAAGAGGATTTTCTGACATGAGTGGAACTGTCCCATCCTTTTGTGGGTGGAGAACCAAGAGATGAACGATTTTCTCCAAGACTTGAGAAGAGGCAAAAAATGCAACTGCCCCAAGGCCCAAAACTGCAAAATTAATCTTGTATTGCTTTCTTGCATACCAAACTGCTGCAATGAGAAAGGCAAATAAAGCCAGCATCGTTATTATTACATGAATTTTCATATATGACTCCTTTTATTCTGCCTGTTCGATATCTTTTTTCATCTCGTCAACATTAAACTTAGCAAATAGATACTGACGATCCTGAACAGGAAAACGTTGATCCAACTGGTCAACAGCTCCCACCTCTACAATCCCTTCCTTGATGACAAAGTCCATAACGTGGCCACCAAAGGTTAGGTCATCTGAGATAAAGTGCAAATGATAACCAGCAACACTAACTCCATGGAAAATTTCAGGTGTCCAGAAACCAACGATAGTTCCTGAGACATTGTCACAGCTATATTCAGGCTGATGAGTCGCAACCTCAGCAAACTTTGTTTCAGTTGTTGATTTTGGAATCATACGAACATGCATATGCTTAAAATCACCATGAATCTTAATCGAACGAAATAGATTTTCTCCATCATAATAGGATTCAATACGTTTTTCAAGTTCCTGATCAGTCATTTCAAAACGCTGACGGAAAATAACTTCTGCCTGGTGGGGTACAACTGCTGCATAGGGGATCAAAGCATCTGGTGAAACTTCAACGATTTCAGGTTTCTCACCTGAACCCTTAGCCTGATATGCTTTCCCATCTAAGACAATCAATTCTCCATCGATAGAATCCAGGGTTCCTAATCCTAAATCACCATGTTCAAGCAATTCACCAACGGTCATGGTTCCACCGTAAAGTCCCGCCATCAAGGCTCCCAAAGTATTGTATTGGAATAATTTAACTGGTTCTTGCACCTTTATCATCTCACTCTTCTTTGAAAATTTTACTTACTAAGTATATCACATTTCTGATTAGAATTGAATGCTAGACTTCCTTTTAATACTCAATGAAAATCAAAGAGCAAACTAGGAAACTAACCGCAGGTTGCTCAAAGCACTGTTTTGAGGTTGTGGATAGAACTGACGTAGTCAGCTCAAAGCACTGCTTTGAGGTTGTGGATAGAACTGACGAAGGCAGCTCAAAAAACTGTTTTGAGGTTGTGGATAGAACTGACGAAGGCAGCTCAAAAAACTGTTTTGAGGTTGTAGATGGAACTGACGTAGTCAGCTCAAAACACTGTTTTGAGGTTGTGGATAGGACTGACGAAGTCAGTAACATATATACGGCAAGGCGACGTTGACGCGGTTTGAAGAGATTTTCGAAGAGTATAACATTGCCAAACTTCTAAAAAAAAGGTACAATGTAACAAAATCATGAGAGGTCTGGGATGAAGCAAGAAAGCAAATATGAACAAGTCGTTCACTATCTAAAAAATGAGATAGAATCAGGTAGATTTCCCACTGGAAGTCGCCTACCATCTATCCGAAAACTCAGTCAAGATTTCCACTGTAGCAAAGACACTATACAGCGCGCACTCTTAGAACTCCGATACCAGAAATATATCTACTCCAAACCTCAAAGTGGTTACTATGTTTTGGAGCAACAAACCAGTCATGAAGACTTAATTATCTCAGTCAATGATGAACACGCAGCTGCCTATGATGATTTTCGTCTGTGTGTCAATGAGAGCTTGATTGGGCGAGAAAATTATCTCTACAACTACTATGAACATCAAGAAGGTTTAGAAGAATTACGTCAGTCTGTACAGACATTGCTCTTTGATCAAGCCATTTATAGTAAGGCAGACCAGTTGGTCATGACGTCTGGAACCCAGCAGGCACTGTTTATTCTTTCTCAGATCGATTTTCCAGGTCAAGCTCAGGAAATACTGGTCGAACAACCGACCTATCATCGAATGAACCAGCTGCTACTAGCTCAAAATCTTCCCTTTCAAACCATTGAACGTCGAGTGAACGGCATTGACCTGAAAGAACTTGAGGAACAGTTTAAAAGCGGAAAGATTAAGTTCTTCTATACCATTCCACGTTTCCACTATCCTCTGGGCCATTCTTATTCTGAAGAGGAAAAACTTGCTATCCTTGACTTAGCTGCAAAATATCAGATTTATATCGTTGAGGATGACTATCTAGGTGACTTGGATCCTAAAATGGGACAAACCTTTCATTATTTGGACCAACATGATTTGGTCATCTATATCAAGTCCTTTTCTACGAGTCTATTTCCTGCCCTTCGAATCACTGCCCTTCTTCTTCCAAACACTATCAAGGAAGCTTTTGTAACCTATAAAAACATTCTCGACTATGACAACAACCTTATCATGCAAAAGGCCCTGTCACTTTATATTGATAGTCAACTCTTTGAGAAAAACAGGCTAGCACGATTGGCACTGCAAGAAAAAAGTCAGAAGCACATCCAACAGCTCTTACAAAGCTATCCCATTTCCCTACCAAGCTATCCACTTCATGATGGGCTTTTACTTGATCTCAGGAACTATCCTAGCATCGCTAGTCTTAAACACAGTCCTCTAGAACTTGACTTCTTCGAATCTTCCTATCTAGCGAACTGTCCTTATCACTTTGCAAAAGTTCCTTTAGAAAATATTGAAGAAACATTAAGCTATTTAAAAACAGAGCTGGGCTGAAATCCAACTCTGTTATTTTTTATTGTTCTACTTCTGTTAGCTTAGCAGCTTTTTCAAGATAAGTTTGGTAAGTTCCGTCATCTTTCAGTTTTTGGATGACCTTATCAACTACTTCCTTCAAATCTGAGTTACCTTTTTTGATAGCCACCGCATTTGCTTCGCCTTCTTTCATAGTCAAGCTTACAGTAGCTACTGCCAAATCTGAGTTCTTAGCAGCATAGCTTAGTGCTACTGGTTCATCCATATGAACAGCATCAACCTTACCTGATTGAAGCTCATTGACTGCTTCGCCCATGTTTGTCAAAGAAGTCAACTGTGCCTTTGGAAGTTGCTCTTTAACCATAGATTCAGGAACAGTCCCTTTTTGAGCTGCAATATTAGTACTTGCTAGAGAGTCCAAATCCTTGTATTTTTCAAGATCTGACTTTCTGATAAGGAAGCTAATTTTATTTTCATAGTAAGGAATTGAGAAATCAAAGACTTCTTGTCTTTCTTCAGTTGCACTGATTCCCGCAATTGCTAGGTCTGCTTTTCCTGTTTGAAGACTGGTCAAGACATTATCAAAACTCATACTTGAAATTTCCAATTTCACTCCAAGTTCATCAGCGATTGCTTGCGCCATGTCAATATCCGCACCTACGACTTGGTTTTTACCATCCACAAGTGCTTGAAACTCAAAGGGAGCATAGTCGGGACTAGTTGCGACCACTAATTTTCCTTTTTGCTTGATGGCCTCCACTGCAGACTGCGAGCTTGAGCTAGACGATTGGCAAGCCACCAATAAGAAGCTTGCAAGAAAACTACATAAGACAAATATCCATTTTTTAAAATTCATAAATAAACAACCTCTCTGTTAATTTTGTATAATTATAACTCTATTTACTTCGTTTGTCAAGCATATTCTAAATTTTTATGAAAAATTTTCAATTTTTGTTTCAAAAAAGGAGCTTTTACTTACTAACAAGCTCCTTTTTTTGCATAATTAATCAATCTTACAATTCAACAATCTTACCTGTTTCAAAGTAAACAACCCATTCACAGATATTTTTTGCATAGTCACCGATGCGTTCCAAGTAAGAAATGACTTGGAAATAATCACGACCTGTGACGATAGCTTCTGGGTTCTTTCTAATTTCTTCAGTTGCAAGATCACGAATATTATCAAAGTAATGGTTGATAGTTTCATCCATGGTTGCAACTTCATAGGCTTGATCCACAGAACCATTCAAATAAAGTTCTAATGCGGCTTCAACAAAGTTTTTTACTTCACGACCCATTTTTTTAATTTCTTCTTCAACTGCAGGGATACGCTGCTCACCCTTCATACGAATCGTTGCTTTTGCGATAGATACTGCATGGTCCCCCATACGTTCTAAGTCTGACACAGCTTTTAGAACTGTTAAAACTGTACGTAAGTCTTGTGAAACTGGCTGTTGTAGGGCAATCATTTCAAATGATTTCTTTTCAAGTTTCACTTCGTATTCGTTTACTTCTGCATCTTCCTCAATGACTTCTTTAGCCATGTCACGGTCATGCGTTACAAAAGCACGTACGGTACGATTGATTTGGGAAAGAACTTCTTGTCCCATAGCATAAAACTGATTATGCAATTTCTCTAAATCTTCTTCAAATTGAGATCGTAACATCTTCTCACTCCTTATCCAAATTTACCTGAAATGTAGTCCTCTGTCTCCTTATGTTGAGGATAGAGGAACATATCCTTGGTATCGTTAAATTCAATCAAATCTCCATTGAGGAAAAAGCCTGTCTTATCAGAGATTCGAGATGCTTGCTGCATAGAACGAGTAACCAAGAGCATGGTGTATTTGTCTTTTAGACCATACAAGGTTTCCTCAATCTTACCAGCAGAAATAGGGTCCAAGGCTGAAGTTGGTTCATCCAAAAGGATGATTTTAGGGCTAGTCGCCAATACACGTGCCACACAAACACGTTGTTGTTGCCCACCTGAAAGACCAATAGCAGAATCATGCAAGCGGTCCTTGACTTCATCCCAGATTGAAGCACGTTGTAAAGCCTTCTCCACTGCTTCATCTAAGACCTGCTTGTCTTTTTCTCCATTTATACGGAGGCCATAAACGACATTTTCATAGATAGACATAGGAAAAGGATTGGGTTGTTGGAAGACCATACCAATTTCTTTACGTAATTCAACTGTATCCGTACGAGGACTATAGATATTGTGCCCATTATAAACCACTGATCCAGTTGTCGTCACTTCAGGATTAAGGTCACCCATTCGGTTAATAGACTTTAGAAGGGTTGATTTTCCAGATCCAGACGGACCGATAAGGGCCGTAATTTCCTTGGGTTGGAACGATAAGGAAACACTATTCAAGGCCTTCTTTTTATTGTAATAGACTGACAGGTCTGAAACCTGTAAAATCGGTTCTGTCATACTATTTCCTCTCTAACCAAAGTGTCCAGTTACATAGTCATTTGTTGACTGCAGCTTAGCATTTTGGAAAATATTTGCAGTTTTATCATACTCAATCAAGTCACCCAGGTAGAAGAATCCTGTATAATCACTAGCACGCGCAGCTTGTTGCATACTGTGAGTTACGATGATGATGGTAAAGTCCTTCTTCAACTCCAACATGGTTTCTTCAAGTTGAGCTGTCGCAATCGGATCCAAGGCTGATGCTGGCTCATCCATCAAGAGGATATCTGGTTTCACAGAGATTGCACGAGCGATACAGAGACGCTGTTGTTGACCTCCTGAAAGAGTTAAGGCTGACTTATGAAGATCGTCTTTTACTTGGTCCCAGAGGGCAGCCTGACGAAGTGAAGTTTCTACAATTTCATCAAGGACCTTCTTATCCTTAACACCTGCACGTTCATGTGCAAAGGTGATGTTGCGGTAGATTGATTTAGCAAATGGGTTTGGACGTTGGAAAACCATTCCGATGTGTTTACGCATTTCATAAACATTAATTTCAGGACGGTTGACGTCAATTCCTTGATAGAGAATTTGTCCTGTAACCTTAGCAATATCAATGGTATCATTCATACGGTTGAGACTGCGTAGGTAGGTTGATTTCCCAGATCCCGACGGACCAATCAAGGCTGTAATTTTATTTTTTTCGAATTGCATATCCACGCCCTTGATGGATTCATTCTTACCGTAGTAAACATGTAAATCCTTCGTAGAGAGGGCCACTTTTTCTTCTGGAAAAGTAATGATATGCCTTTCATCCCAATTATATTTTGACATGGCTTCTCCTTTAGGCTGCGGTTAATTTCTTATGTAGATAGCTTCCGAGTTTACGTGCTCCAAAGTTAAAGATTAAGATAAAGATGAGGAGCACCGCAGCAGAACCTGCTGAAACAAGTGTTCCATCAGGAATAGTTCCTTCACTGTTGACTTTCCAGATATGAACAGCCAAGGTTTCTGCTTGACGGAAGATTGAGATTGGACTGGTTACGCTGAGGACATTCCAGTTTGACCAGTCAAGAGCTGGCGCAGATTGTCCTGCAGTATAGATAAGAGCCGCAGCTTCACCAAAAATACGACCTGAGGCAAGCACAATACCTGTTACAATACCAGGTAGGGCTTCGGGGATAACGACATGAAGAACTGTTTCCCAACGAGAAAGCCCAAGCGCCAAACCAGCCTCACGTTGCGTATGGTGAACGTGTTTCAAACTGTCTTCAACATTACGCGTCATCTGTGGAAGGTTAAAGACAGTCAAAGCCAAGGCACCAGAAATAATGGAAAATCCATACTCGAACTGAACTACAAAGATGAGGTAACCAAAGAGACCGACTACGACTGATGGCAGTGAAGACAAAATTTCAATACAGGTACGAACGAAGTTGGTAACACGACCTTTTTTTGCATATTCAGCCAAATAAATTCCAGCCCCCATTGATAGAGGTACAGAGATGAATAAGGTAATGACCAAAAGGAAGAAGGAATTATAAAGCTGGATTCCAATACCACCACCTGCTTGGTAAGAAGATGATTTTCCAGTCAAGAAGGACCAAGAAACATGAGGTAAGCCTCGAACCAAGATATAGAGAATCAAGGAAGCAAGGATGGTCACAATGATTCCTGCGATGGTATAGAGGACAGCTGTAGCAAGTTTATCTAATTTCTTAGCGTGCATAGTTTTTCTTTCCTCTTTCTTTCGTAATCAATTTAATCACACTGTTAAAGGCCAAGCTCATCAAAAGCAATACTAAGGCTAGTGACCAAAGAACATTATTATCAACAGTTCCCATAACGGTATTACCAATTCCCATGGTCAATACAGATGTTAAAGTCGCTGCTGGTGTCGTCAATGAAGTTGGAACAACTGCTGAGTTACCAACAACCATCTGAATTGCAAGGGCTTCACCGAAAGCACGCGCCATCCCGAAAACCACTGCTGTAAAAATACCTGAACGAGCAGCCTTCAAGGTTACACGCCAGATGGTTTGCCAACGAGTTGCTCCCATGGCTAAACTAGCTTCACGATAGTGACGAGGAACTGCACGTAAGCTATCAGTTGTCATGAAGGTTACAGTCGGCAAGATCATTACAAAGAGAACGAAAATCCCTGATAAAATACCAAAACCTGTTCCACCAAAGACACTACGTACAAAAGGTACGACGACCTGCAAACCGATAAATCCGTAAACTACCGAAGGAATCCCAACTAGAAGTTCGATAGCTGGTTGCAAAATCTTAGCTCCTTTTGGCGATACTTCTGTCATAAAGACTGCAGCACCAATTGCAAATGGTGTTGCAATAAGAGCTGATAGGATGGTAACGATAAAGGAACCTAAAATCATTGGAAGGGCGCCAAACTGTTTACCTGATGGATTCCAAGTTGCACCAAAGAGAAAATCAAAGATATTCACACCATTGACAAAGAAGGTTGACAAACCTTTTTGGGCTACAAAGATTAAAATCATAGCCACAATGATAACAATCAAAGAGAGGCAGGCAAAAGTCAGAATTTTCCCTAATTTTTCAAGACGAGAGTTCTTTGACGGAGAGAGCAATTTTTTAGATAATTCTTCTTGATTCATTATTGACTCCCTTCTAGCGCTGTTACAGTCCCTGTAGCATCTTTTTCAACCTTCATTTCCTTAACAGAAATATAGCCCATTCCTTTAACGATTCCGTTCTGAGCTTCGTCTGAAAGGACAAAGTTTAAGAATTCGGCAACCAATTCATTTGGCTCACCAAGTGTATACATATGTTCATAAGACCACAAAGGCCAATTATTCGTGGTTACATTCTCTGAAATTGGTTCATAACCATTGAGTTTGATTGTCCCAACAGAATCATCAACATAAGCAAATGCTAGGTAGGAAATAGCTCCAGGAGTTTGAGAAACGATTGATTTGACCATCCCGTTTGAATCTTGTTCCTGACTTTGCATTGCTGATTGACCATTCATGATCACACTATCAAAGGTTGCACGAGAACCTGAACTAGCCGCACGGTTGATTATAGAGATGGCTAAATCTTTCCCGCCGACTTCTTTCCAGTTAGTAATTTCTCCTGTGAAGATTTGTAGGAGTTGATCTGTCGTTAGATTATCAACATCTACTTCTTTATTGATAATAACAGCCAAACCTGCAACAGCTACCTTATGATCGACCAAGGCTGAAGCATCAATACCGTCTTTTTCCTCAGCAAATACATCCGAGTTTCCGACATCTACTGCTCCTGACTGAACCTGCGATAGTCCTGTACCAGAACCACCACCTTGAACATTGACAGTTTTACCGATATGAGCTGATGCGAATTCATCTGCTGCCGCCTCGACTAAAGGTTGGAGGGCAGTTGAGCCAACAGCCGTCATTGACTCCCCACGATCAATCCAACTTGCACACCCTGCTAGTGAACCAGCAAGTAAAAAGGTCGCAAGAAAGAGGGTGAGTTTTTTAAATTTTTTCACTATTTGTCTCCTTGAAAATAATGATGAATAGCTTGGAATTTCGCCCTATTTTTCTAATGTTTTATGCAAAAAATCCATACTTCCACTATAACATAGAATACTGATTTTGACTAGTTTTTTACCTTAAACCTCAAACCCTTAGGGAAATAATTCTTCAAGGTATTTCCAGTCACTTTTGCAAAACCTAGACCATTCCCACCAACCAAAACTTGATACCAGCCATTTGGCAAAGTTTCAGACAGCTGAACTGTTTCACCAGCTACGTATTTGACAAAGTCCTCTTCATGAATTTCAATTCTTTGATTGACTTGACTTGGTTTTAAGGCTAGGCCAAGAGCAAAACTTGGTTCGAAACGCTTTTTCTTAAAGGTTCCAAGATGTAGTCCGTTTCGTGCAATCCTAAGTTTTCCCAAATCTGGTAGAACTTCAGGCAAGAGATACAGTTGGTCACCAAAAACCTGTAGGACTCCAGCCAGTTTCTCTTTTAAATGTTTCTTCTCAAAATCCTGCCATAAGGAATTCTGTTCTCGAGAGAGGTTGGATTTAGAAGGCTTGAACTTAGAGACTTTATTTTCCCCTCGAAATTGTAAATGGGCAACAAACTGTCCTTCTCCCTTAAAGTGATGTGGATACATTCTAGCGGCTTCAGGTAAGTCAATCCCAGGGACCATTCCATTGATATGTTGAACTGGGATCAATTCAAAATCATAGCTATCCAGTAACCATTGGACAATTTCTTCATTTTCTTCTGGAGCCCAGGTACAGGTAGAATAGACCAAACGGCCACCATCAGCCAACATGGTGACCGCATCCTCTAGAATTTCACGCTGCAAGTCAGCACATTGGCTTGGATATTCTACACTCCAATAATTCATAGCGTCAGGTTGTTTACGAAACATTCCTTCTCCTGAGCAAGGTGCATCTAAAACGATCAGGTCAAAATAGCCTTTAAAAACCTTGGCTAAACGGTCTGCAGATTCATTGGTTACAACAACATTAGTCGCACCAAAGCGTTCCATATTTTCAACTAAGATTTTTGCTCGTTTGTTTGAAATTTCGTTAGAAACTAAAATACCCTCACCTGCTAGATAAGCAGCCAGTTGAGTTGATTTACCGCCCGGTGCTGCTGCTAGGTCCAAGACCTTCATACTTGGCTTTGGCTGAGCTACTTGAGCAACCATTTGTGCAGCAGGTTCTTGTGAATAGACCAAGCCAGTTACATGTTCTGGTGATTTCCCTAAAACCTTCCCATAGTAGCCCCAGGGTGTATTGGGAATAGCATCTGAAAAAGAAAGCTGTCTTTCTTTTAAAGGGTTGATACGAAAAGCAGAAACAGCCTCATCATCAAAAGAGGCAAGAAAAGCTCTTGCCTCATCTCCCAATATTGCTTCATATTTTTTTACAAATCCTTCTGGAAATTGCATGTAATTTTATTTCCTTTCATAGATATAGGATTGGATTTCTGCCAACTTGTCAGTTGGAACCATCATAATTGGTTGTCGTGTCTGAAAATCCACCGGTTCTCCAGTTAAGGTTACAATCTGATACCCTAAACTTTCTCCTATAATACTAGCTGCAGCATAATCCCAAGGTTGGAGATAGGTGATATAGGTCAATAGCTGACCTGAGAGGATTTTTGAAAAGCTGATAGCTGCACTTCCATATATTCGCACACCAAGTGAAGCATTAGCCAATTCTGCTACACCCCAAGCGTTTGTTTCCAACATACCAGCATTACTCGCAATCAGAAAATCACGCAAGGGCTTATCCTTAAAATTAGGCAAGGGTTCTTCATTGAGACAGGCCTGAAAAGCACCTCCTCCATGATAACAATGACCTTTCATGACATCATAAATGATCCCAAACTGACCCACACCGTTTTCAAAATACGCTACCATAATGGCGAAATCTTCACCTTGTGCGACAAAGTTGTTAGTACCATCAATGGGATCAATGACCCAAACAGATCCATATCCAACTGAAGCACGCAGACAGCCCTCTTCTGCACAAAATTGGTCATCAGGATAATACGAACGAATCCTATCAACCAAAAAATTCTGAACTTCCTTGTCCAAACGAGTCACCAAGTCTGTAGGAGATGATTTTCTCTCAATATTCAATTCTTCCTGCATGTGAGCTAGAATATAGTCTCCTGCTTCCTTGACAATCTCTTTGGCAAACACAAATTTATTTTCCAAGCGAAATCTTCCCTTCCCCTTGTTCTTTGGCCAATTGGACAACTCGATAGAAGGAATAACCACTCGCAGATTCAAATTCACGACCCAAGCGTTTCTCTTCACTCTTGCTTGGAACAACCGCTTTGAATCCCTTATAGGAATCTAGTAGTTTCTTTGCTTCTACCTTAGTCTCATAGGCTGCTTCAACATCATTAAAAAAAGAAAGCACTGAAGCAAGTTCTTCAGTGCTCCACGACAAATCTAGTGGGTAACTATACTGTTTATTCATCTAATTAATACCAGCTCTCAATGTAGCTTCTTTCAGTTCTTGTTTACGGTAACTACGAGGGAGAAAAGCACGAATCTCATCTTCATTAAAACCGATTTGCATCCGTTTTGCGTCAATAATAATCGGACGACGCAAAAGACTTGGATACTGCTCAATTAAATGAAGCAACTCCGATACTGAGATACTCTCTACATCAATATTCAATTTTTGAAAAATCTTTGAACGAGTCGAGATGATGTCATCAGTACCATTTTCGGTCAAGGAAAGAATGTGTTGCAGTTCTTTTCTCGTTAAAGGGCTGGTCATAATATTATGCTCTTGGAAGGGCACTTTATGCTTCTCGAGCCAGGCCTTTGCTTTACGACATGATGTACAACTCGGTGATAAAAATAGTGTAATCATGCTTTCCTCTTCTTTACATACTTTTCTATTTCTATTATACAAAAAAATAAAGCGCTTGACTAGTTATTTCCGTAAAAAAACCTACTTTTTCAAGAAAAATAGGTTTTTTAGAATTACATATGAATGTTTTGCTTAAATATAGAAATATTCATGTTACAAACGATAGTTTCTTCCTACATTTTATTTGGAATCAGTAATACTTTTCTTCACTTATCTATTTGTTTTTCGACTCTGTAGGTACATAAATCCAAAAATCAATTCATACAAGCAGAAAAATAGGAGAAAGGCATGGAGGAAAAAGTTCTCTGGTAGGATGAGAATGATAGGATCTTTTGCTGGATCAAACAACCAGGTATCATCACCTACAAATAGAATCTGATGAAACAAGGTAAAGAATTGTTCAAAACCAATGAAGACACCAACTAAACCAAGAACCAAAGGTAGAGAAAGTATGATTAAGAGTGCTCTACGATAAAGTGGCAGAAAACCTTTCTGAATAACTTGCTTCCAAAAAAGATAGAAAATCGGTAGAGTTACTACTGCTACTCCTTGAGCAAGATGGAAGAGTCCCTTTACAACCACAAAGTGGTGAATACCAGAGGCAGAGGAAGGAAAATCCGGCATTTCCAATACTTGACTCAATGGATTGGTCAAATAATCCATCAAAACATTAAAATTATGCTGGATGGTCTGAGGTTGCAGATGAACACGATTTGTCAAGTTTAACCAAGAAATCTCCAGAGGGTAAACCAACCAAGCCAGGTAAATAGTCAATAAAATCGCAAGCGAGAGGAGAAAGAGAATACTTCCTACAAAAGTAAACTTAGTTTTCATCGAAATTCCACTCCGCTAGACTTGAAAGGACATGAGTTGGTGCAATTGGCAAATCCTCTACTTCTTCAGGTTTTGTAAATCCTGTCGTTACCAAAAGACTAGGAATGCCATTGTCAATACCAGCTCGAATATCAGTAAGATAATTATCTCCCACCATGACAATTTCTTGGCGTTCAAGTCCTAGGTGTTCAACAGCCTTGTCCATAATAATCGCATTAGGTTTTCCAATATAAACTGGTTTTACACGAGTTGCTGCTTCAAGAAGAGTAATCAGTGAACCGGCACCAGGCAAAAGTCCACGTTCCGTTGGAATATTTAAATCTGGGTTGGTACCGATAAAGTGAGCACCTTTATGGATAGCTAGGGTTGCCTTAGCAAATTTTTCATAGTCTACTTGCCAGTCCAAACCAACAACCACATAGGCTGGATTTTCTTTATCTTCGACATACCCTGCTGCTTGAATGGCCTCCTTTAGGCCTGCTTCTCCGATGACATAGACTGTCTTTTCAAGTCCTAGGTCATTCATGTAATCAATTGTAGCTAAAGTTGCAGTATAGATCGTCGATACAGGTGTGTCAATGTTAAACTGATTGGCTAACATCTCTTGAACACTTTCAGGTGTACGAGTGGTGTTGTTTGTTACAAAAAGATAAGGAATCTCTCTTTTTTGTAACTCGTGAACAAAAGCCTCTCCCGCAGGGATTCTATCTTTCCCCTTATAAATCGTTCCGTCTAAATCAATTAAATATCCTTTATAAGACATATCTTTCTTTCTAATCTTTGTTAATTTCTTGCCAAGTTATCTTTGCTTGAGCATTGATGTCACCATCACTTGTGACTTGATGATCACTCTCTAATCCATTTAATTCATAACTAGAAGTAATCATTCCGCCTGGTCGAACTTCCTTGACATATTTGAGGTTAATTTTTTGGGGGATATGATTAGTAAGGAAATCTGCTCCCATGACCTCAAAAATCCAGTCTAGGTATTTGCTGTTATTGACGTGACCATTCATATCTAAGTCATAGAAACGAACGTGATAATCCTTGCTTATCGCTTCTTCCAGCTCTCTATATTTTGGCCCACGGACCAGTTTCTTAGAAAACTCAGATTGATAAGGGGCGACAATTTCTGGTACTACAGGATGAACCTTTCGACTTTCACGGTCCATAAGGACAAAGGTAGCTACCATATGAACGATCTCTTGACCAGCTTCATCATAAATAGTAAATCGGCGGTAGCAAAAGAGACGATTGTAAGTCAAGGCTTCCGTTTCAATGGTGATTTCCTCAGCAAATTGAGGTAAACGTACAACATCGATATCATAATCAGTGATAATCCAGACTAGATTATACTGTTCTAAAACATCCTTATCACTCACTCCCAGCTCAATTGACTGCATTCCTGATACCTGGAGAGACAACAAAATCACATCTGGTAGCTTGATATGGCCATTCATATCAGCCATATCAAAAGGAATTTTCATCTTCATTTGATAAGTTAAACCCATAATTTTACTCCAATATAAATCGTTCTGCTACTGTATCTCCTAAAAAGAGACCTCTCTTGGTCATGCGAACACGATCGCCATCAACCTGCATGAGATCTTGTTGAATCAAGTCTTTGACGATTTCTCCATACAGTTCCTGGAAAGACCGTTCGAATTTTTCTTCAAAGCGTGCCATGGAAACTCCTGACTTCTTGCGAAGGCCGAGAAACATCTCTTCTTCCATTTGCTCCCTTAGACTCAGGTGTTCCTCATTGATACGGGCACTCCTCTCTTCTACTGCCTTTAGATAATGGCGGATAGGCCCATGGTTTTTATAGCGAACACCATCTACATAACCAGATGCTCCCGCACCTATTCCATAATATTCGGCATTGTCCCAATACATGAGATTATGTCGACTTTCAAAGCCTGGCTTAGAAAAATTAGAAATTTCATAATGCTCAAATCCAGCTCTTTCTAACTCTGCAATGATATAGTCAAACATCTCCGCTTCTAATTCTTCCTTAGGAAGTGGTAATTTCCCTCGTCTCATACGATTCATAAAGACCGTATGATTTTCCAAAATTAAGCTATAGAGACTCATGTGGGGAATATCAAGGGCAATTGCTTTGGCAACATTGTCCTTAACTTGTTCCATAGTCTGACCAGGAAGTGCGTAAATTAAGTCAATGGAAATATTATCAAAACCAGCTAGTTTAAGGCGATCGATATTTTCATAGATATCCTTTTCAGTATGACTACGCCCAATCTTTTTCAGCATTTTGTCATCAAAGGTCTGAACTCCTAGTGATACACGATTAACTGCAGAATTTTTCAACACAGCAATCTTATCAGTATCCAGGTCACCAGGATTGGCCTCAATGGTCAACTCTTCCAACATTGATAAGTCCAGTTTTTTAGTCAATCCTTCTAACAAAACTTCCAATTGAGAAGCAGACAAGGCTGTCGGTGTCCCACCACCAATATAGAGTGTACGCAATTTTTGAATATCATAAGAATGAAATTCTTGCAGTAGATGCTCTAGATAGCTGTCTACTGGCTGATTTTTAATAAAGACTTTTGAAAAGTCACAATAATAACAAATCTGTGTGCAAAACGGAATATGCACATAGGCTGATGTCGGTTTCTTCTGCATAGTATTTATTATACCACAAAGAGTTCACTCAAGAAAAAAATCACCATTCTTGATTTTCTAGAAAACCAAGAAATGGTGATTCTATGTTACTTTTCTTGAAGCTCAATGACAATTTCTTGACCATTTTCTTTTTCTTCCACAACTACTTTCTCTTCCAGTTGTGATTTAAAATGATTCAAGGTTTCTTTTGAAGCTTCAGTCGCTTGTTGAGCATGATATTTTGCTTTATCAAGAACAGTGTCAAGAGTAATTTCCCCAGATTCAATCTGCTCTTTTGTTTTCAGAACAAATTCTTTGGTTTGTTCTTTGACATCCGTTAATTTTTCACAAACCTGCTCTTTAGCATACTCAGGATCTTCTTTTAGATCTTCTAAAAATTCTTGTGCTTGGCTTCTAACTTGTTTTCCTTTGTCACTTGTTAGAAACAAGGCAGCTGCAACACCTGAAACAGTTCCTAAAAGGATAGATGATAGTTTTCCCATTAGTCAACTCCTTTTTTATTTTTTAAAAAATTTACTTGCAACACGAATAGCAGACAAACCTGCACCAGTTTTTATAGTTTTTGATCCAGCAGATGATGCCTTTTTACTCAAAACACGTGCTTGTTCATTTAGGTCAGAAACAGAAACAGAAAGGTCTGCAACAGCTGTAAAGAGGGGATCAATTGTAGCAACTTTGACATTGATATCATCAACAAGAACGTTGACCTTTGTAAGCAATTCATTTGTTTGATGAAGAGTTACATCTACATCTGATGTTAAAGTTTTAACAGTTTTTTCAGTTTCATCAATTACACGACCAACTTTTTGAAGGGTAATAATCAGATAAACTAAAAAGACAACCAAGGCAATTGCCACAATAATATAAGCCACTTCTAACATTTTAATTCTCCTTTTTTACATTATAAAATGGTGCTTTTTTCCGATTTTGATAAAAGATGATATAAATACCAAGGCCAATCAATAGGGCAGACAACCACTGGGATACTCGGAGTCCAAAGAACATGAGACTATCCGTACGCATGCCCTCAATAATCATACGTCCAAATCCGTACCAAATTAGATAAAAGGCAGTGATATGACCACGACGGATATTCTTTAATCGGCGTCTAAAAATGACAATTAATGCAAAACCGATCAGATTCCAGATAGATTCGTATAAGAAGGTTGGTTGGCGGTAAGAGCCATCAATATACATCTGATTCTTAATAAAATCAGGTAAGTAATCAAGATTTTCAACGACTGCTCCATAAGCTTCTTGGTTAAAGAAGTTTCCCCAACGCCCTAGACTCTGAGCAATCATGACGCTCGGAGCTGCAATGTCTAAGAAATCCCAAGTATTGATTAATTTGCGATCAGCAAAGATATAGAGAACAATTGATCCAGTAATTAAACCACCGTATATGGCAAGACCACCATTCCAAATAGCAAAAATCTCTCCCAGATGTTGGCTATAATAATCAAATCTAAAGATAACATAGTAGAGTCTAGCACCAATGATGGATAAAGGAAAAGCAATTAAGATAAAGTCCAAAATATCATCAGATAAAATCTTCTTTTTAGGTGCTTCTTTACTAGCAAGATATACCGCTAAAACAAGACCTGAAACAATGCAGAGTGCATACCATCTAACAGCTAAAGGACCAATTTGAAAAGCGATTGGATCAATCATCTTTCACCTCGTTCTTTGCAATCAGATTTGTCAATCTTTCTTCAAACAAGCGAGTAGCATCAAAGCCCATTTCCTTAGCACGATAATTCATCGCTGCTGCTTCGATAACTACAGAAATATTACGTCCTGTTTTTACAGGAATGCGGATACGTGGAATGGATACTCCAGAAATCTCCAATTCCTCAGCATTATTGCCTAGACGATCAAAAGTCTTTTGCGTGTCATAATTTTCAAGATATACAGCTAACTGAACTTGTGAAGAATCCTTAACTGCACTGGCACCATAAAGACTCATCACATCTATAATACCAACACCACGAATCTCAAGTAAATGCTTCAAGATTTCAGCTGGTTCACCCCAGAGAGTCATTTCATCCTTAGCAAAGATATCTACACGGTCATCAGCCACCAAACGGTGTCCTCGTTTCACGAGTTCTAGACCTGTCTCACTCTTACCAATACCACTGTCGCCCTGGATTAACACACCCATACCATAGATATCCATCAAGACACCATGTACACTTTCACGCTCAGCCAAACGAGAATCTAGGTAACTTGATAATTCCCCAGACAGACGACTTGTTGCTGTACGACTCGTTAAAATAGCGATTTTACATTCTCTAGCAGCCTTTAGCATTTCCTCTGGAACTACTAAACCACGCGCAACAATAACTGCAGGTGTTTCCGGTTGGAACAATTTCTGCAAAATATGGTAGCGGTTATGAGAAGACATGCTAATCAGATAAGACCACTCTTTCATCCCCAATAGTTGAATCCGCTCTGGGGTATAGTAATCAAAATAGCCTGTCATTTCGAGACCTGGACGACAAATATCGCCTGTATTGATTTCCTTTTTAAGTAATTCTGGCTCACCATAGACAATGTCTAGCCTAAGCTTATCAATCACTTCTTTGACTAAAACCGACATAATTTTCTCCTTCAATCGAGTTCTCCCTACTATTATATCAAATTGTGGTAGGAAGTTTATGTTTTTAACAGTGTTTGGGGTATTACTTTAAAATTAATTATAAAAAGTTTCAATAAGTACGTCTTCTAGTACTTTGTTAAATTAGTTGAGGCAAATCTTCCGAAAATCGATCAACATCTATGACCAAATCCCTTCCTGATTTTTTTATGTGAATTCTTGGAAGTTATTTTGTGAGTATTCGGTTTGCATCAGCTATATCTTGTGGATAGACATAGAACTGTTGTCCCTGTGGAAACTGATTTTGAACTTGCCATTTTTCAAAATCTTGCAGAAAAGTCTTATGAGATGGCATCCTGATTGCTTCAAACAAGGCATGATCAAAGAATCTTAACAACCGATAAAGACCATGAACCTCATCAGCAAAGCATTTATCAATCTTGTCACAGGGATAACCCTGTCTCTGATAAGCACGACATAAGTTTTGTAAAGCCATGCTTATCCCATCTACATCCTTTTGTACCAAACTTATAAAGTAGCGAACAGAAAATTCTTCCATACCTGTTCTTTTTTTCTTCTCTAGAAACTGTTGTGCCAGTATGAGAGCCTCAGACAATCTGTCTTCATCTTGATAATAAAGAGCATATAACAGATTGATGACATTTTCTGGATAATAGGTTCCTTTCAATGAGGGTAAGTCTTCTGGAATGAAAGATGAAATGACTGAAAAATCATTACAAGCAAAACAGTTAAATAATCCTCTCAAAATTCCAGCTGTATAGATTGTTCCACTTGCAAGCAAACCACCTTTAATTAACTCTACTCTTCCTATTTGCCACAAAGCTTTATTTAACAGATTATAGTCTCCATCTAAAAATGATACATAATATGCAAAATACTTGATATCATCTAACAATAAACTACTGTACAACTTTATCCTTAAAATATCATCGGACATTACTTTCGAATTGTTCAAATACTTCTCAAATATTTTTTGGTTCGACTCTTCAAATTCTAGCAAATTTATCGGATCAGAATAATAGCCTCAATCTTTAAAATGATCTTCACGCATCTTTTGATATTCTTTTACATACTCTCTCATAAGAACCACTTTCCTCTATCTACTGTATAAAAAAAGACTAGACAAGTCTAGCCTTTCTTATTAATTAGAATTTTTTACGTTTACGAGCTGCTTCTGATTTACGTTTACGTTTTACAGAAGGTTTTTCATAGAATTCACGTTTGCGTGTTTCTTGAAGAGTACCAGCTTTAGTAACTGCACGTTTGAAACGACGAAGAGCATCGTCAAGAGATTCATTCTTACGTACTACTGTTTTAGACATTTTTTTCACTCCCTTCAAGTTCAAGATCTATTCTATTTTACACGGAATAAAGAAAATTGTCAAGAAAAAAATGAAATTCTCCCAAATCATTCCATTTGATTTTAAAAAAATTTTCCCCTTACACCTAACCTAGTTCCCCACTTATAAAATTCATTCCAGACGGCCAAATAATTCATTTATTTCACACTCAATGGAATCTAGATATTTCCCATAATCTGACGGTAAATAAAAAATGATATACAGATCCTGACTATCAAAATGCCAGGCAAGATGTTTAAGTATCTGCTCTTGAATAAAATGTAAATCCTTTAGTTGAGCTAAACTAATAGCTTCTATCTTTGCTAAATACTGACAAAAATCAGAAAGTGACGAATAGTCAAATTTATTTTCTTCATGTAAAAAATACAGAAAACTTTGATTTTCAGCCCTTTTATTATCTTCTATAAGATTTGTTTCCTTTTGCACGATCGCGCTTCTTCTTTTCAGATTTTCTTACTATTCTTGTCATGCTTTCATTCTATCATTTTTTATAAATAGAGATCCTACCTGATTTTCAAGGTAAACTCAGCTTCATATTTCTCAACCACTCCTCTATTAAAATTATTGTACCACTTTCAGATAAACTCTATTCATTTTTTGAGCATATCCAAACCAAAAAACCACCCAATCTATAGGATCGAATGGTTTTTAATGATTAAAATCTTATTTTTTTAACAAGCTGAGTGCTGCTGCATCTGCGATAATGGTCACATCTGGATGGTTTTGCAGACTACTTGCAGGTAGACTTTCTGTCACAGGGCCTTCAACAGTTCCAGCGATAGCTTCTGCTTTTGATTCACCATAAGCAAATAGAAGGATAGACTTAGCATCCAAAATGTTCTTAATCCCCATTGAAATAGCTTGTGTTGGAACATCTTCAATCTTTTTAAAGAAACGTGCGTTAGCTTCGATAGTAGACTGGTCAAGTTCTACAAGATGAGTTTGACTGTCAAATGGTGTGCCTGGTTCATTAAAGCCAATATGACCATTGCGACCAATTCCTAAGATTTGTAGGTCAACTGGATGGTCAGCAAGGATTTGGTTGTAGCGTTCTACTTCTGCTTCTGCATTATCCTTGACACCACGTGGCAAGAAACTTTCTTTAAATGGTTTCTTGTTGAATAAATTTTCTTGCATAAAGTAACGGTATGATTGAGGATTGTCCCCATCAAGACCTACGTACTCATCCAAGTTCACACTTGTAAAATTTGAAAAATCAAGATCGCTCTCAACGATTTGTTGGTAAAACTCCAAAGGACTGCTTCCTGTTGCAAGTCCCAATGTTTGTGCACCGTTTTCCAATTTTTCTTTTAAGATATCAAAAGCAACTTTTCCACCTTCAATTGGATTTTCCACTTGAATAACTTTCATAATTTTGTCCTCCATATTCTTTATTTTATTATATGGTATAGACCAATTTTTGTCAAGTGAAAACGGTTTATTTTTGTTGAAAATATAAATATACTAAAGAAATCAATTAAGAGTTCTACCCTTAAGCAAAAAAGAGAGGAGTTTGACATCCTCTCTTAAATCTTATATCAGAAGCACTTCCTAATTATATTTTAGAAAATGATTCTTTTTCTTATATTATTTTTTACGTTTAGCAATCAAACTCAATCCAACTAAACCAAGTGCTACTCCTAAAACGATTAAAACTGTAGTTTTCTGCTCACCTGTTTTTGGTAACTCATTGGCCTTTTTCTTTTCAGGCGTTGATGATGTTACTGGTGATGGAGGTGTTACTGGATCTGGAGGTGTTACTGGACCTGGAGGTGTTACTGGGCCTGGAGGTGTTACTGGACCTGGAGGTGTTACTGGGCCTGGAGGCGTTACTGGACCTGGAGGCACTGGTGGTTGATAAGTGTTAATCAAGACTAGGTTCGTTTCCTTTTCTCGAACTGTTTTTGATACATATCCCTCAGGAACATTGACCTCACTAATTGTATAGCTAATCATTTTTCCTGCTATATATTTCGGAAGATTTGTAAAAGTATGAGTCCAATTATTATCTTCGTTTAAAATAACTTCTTGCCCTACTTTACTTCCATCAGCATAGAGTTGTACCTTAATGCTATTTGGGCGTTTTCCTGCTTTATTATCAGCATCATCCCAAAGCTTGCTGACTTTTAATTCTGTCACTTCAGGAATATCAGGAATATTAGGGACATGTGTATTAGTGATAATATAGTTTTTCTGATCAATAACAGTCGTATATCCTGCAACTTTATCTTCTACTACAGTATAAACAATTGCATTTCCTTCAGCATCATTTTCAGGCAGCTGCTCAAAGATAAAATTCCAATTCTCTTCTGATTTAACTGATTTACTTGCTACTTCTTTACCATTAGCCAAGAGACGAACAGTTATAACATCGGGACGGATACCAGCTTTATTATCAGCATCATCCCATATTTTCTTACCTTTTATACTTGTAGTTCCTTTGTAAATATTAGTAAATGTAGTTTCCTCTTCACCGTAAGACACTGTTCCCTTTTTGATACCATCATCATCCGTTACTGTTACAGTAACCTTTAGTTCATGGCTATCATAATCGTAATTATCAGTGGTTTCAGGAAGAACTTCACGAATGATATAGTTGTAAACTCCTTCTTTTTTATACTTAATAGCATTGAAGGTTACACTTCCATCTTCAGCATTTTTTACAATTTGAAGAGGTTCACTAGGGTTTGCAGCATCATAAAGTGCAAAGTTAAACTGATCTTTTTCTAGTGTTTTCCCTTTTAAAGTTTTGTGAGCCTTTAAGATAACTGATTCTGATTTTTCAGCGTTACCAAGACCTGATCCTGACTCTAGACGGACTTCACGTACCATACTACGTGTCTTAAAATTTGTGGCAGACCATGCCAAATTATTCGATACTAATGAACCTACAGGAACTCCATCTGGTAATTTAGTAGAGTATTCAATATACATTGCCCAATGATAGTTATCTCCAAATGGAATCGTAAAGCCTGTGATTCCTCCTTGAGCATTTTTAGTGAATACTGCCTTGTTTGAAAAGTTATCTAATGGCTCTAACGTGAGAATATGAGCCTCATTACGAATTTTTGTAGGTTGTGTATCATAACGAACAGCTCTAAATGATTCAGGAATTAAGGTTTGTCCATTACCAAAAGTATCCGTAATTGTCATCCCACGAATCATATCTTGATTGGCGTTCAAGAGAATACGCCACTTAATAATACTTGGATCTGTATCATCTTGATAACCGTATTTCATCTCATAGTCGCCTGCTTCACCACTATCTTGTTTGTACTTGAAACTATAAGTCTTATGATCAATGGTAACAGTAACTGGTTGACTCTCCTTAACAACTTCTCGATTAATAGTTAAATTAAACTGTAAAGAAAGCTCTTTATTCTCAGGTCTCTTAGAAAAATAATCTGTAAAAGTTATCGTAACTTTTCCTGTACTAGGATCTGTATGAGCAACACCAACCTTCGTACCCTTACTATTTGTAACGTCAAATGTCAAATTTGTAATCAATCTGAGCTCTCTAGGAATATCTAAAATCAATTGATCATTCTCAGAGATATTCTGATTATCTGGAAAAGTTAATTGATAAGTTGCGATTAAACGTTCCCCAGCAATAACTTCCACATCATCACTCAATTCAAGGCCAGATTTCTCATGAATAATCTTAGTATCAAGATTATAACCCGTCACCGAATCCGCTTGAACTGTTTTTGATAATTTAACTATTGATAAGCCTATTAGCAAAAACATTAAAAAAATGTTAAACATTTAGACAATTTATGCTTCATAATAACCTCCTTTACGATTAGAAAACATCTGATTGTCTTATCAAATTATACCATACTTATTTGAAAAATGTACAATAACTGACCATTTGTTTAATTAATTTTAAAGTTTTATATTTATTCAAAGCTTTCGGTTTCTTAAATAAATTATAAAAACAAAAAGAGAGGCATTAACCTCTCTTCTTGCGATTACATACACTTATTTAATAAATGTATAACCAACTTTAGAATATCTTTGCTTTAGATATTCAAAGACAAATCTTGAATCATTCTAGAAAACTAGAAATATTAAGCTTCATCTTCTTTTTGGCGTTTCGCAACCAAACCTAGACCTACAAGACCAAGTGCAGCACCAAGTGCAGCAATTCCAGATTTAGATTGTTCACCAGTGTTTGGCAACTCAGGACCTTTAGGTTTTTCTGGTGTTGGTGGTGTTACTGGTGTTGGTGGTGTTGGTGGTGTTGGTGGTGTTGGTGGTGTTGGTGGTGTTGGTGGTGTTGGTGGTGTTGGTGGTGTTGGCGGTGTTACCTTGTTGTTAAACTCAGTATCTTCAGGCATTTGTGAAGTAAGAGTCAACACTTTACCATCCTTAGTTACAGTAACTCCAACAGTCGCTACCATCTTATCGTACTCAACTCCAGCCTCTGTACCTTTCACTTCTTCTACATGATAGATATAAGTACCTTCTTGACCACGTTTGAATTCAAGAGCTGAGAACTTGATCTTACCTTCAGCATCATTGCTTACGGTTTCAATCACGTTACCATCTTTGTCTTTCAATACGAAGCTGAATTCACCAGCTTTCAACGCACGACCTTCCAATTTCTTCGTGAAGTTGAATTCAACTTTCACTGGAATATTAACAACACGTTTTTCAGTTGGTTTTTCTGGTTTTTCAACTGATTTCTTAGTTGGATCATATTGGTGAACAATTTGAGAAGCTGTATTTTCAATATCTACACCTTCTTTAGCAGTTCCCTTGATACGTGCTGGAATATCAAACTTGTAGTAACGTCCAAATGCTAATTTAGCAGTGTCGATTACTTGAGTATTTTCTGCATCTCCAAGTGACTTAGTCAAGTCAGCCTTAGATGTAGCAGTAATGACACCATCCACAATTGAGATATCAAACTTAGCTGTTACATCTTCACCAGTTACTGAATCATAAGCCTTAATTTCAGATACGTTAACATCCAAGTTTTCGCTATCATATTTATCTGTAATACCAACAGATTGAATATTGTGAGCTTCAGTGAATTTAGTTGTATCTAACCATACTTGGTAAACAACCTTATCACCCTTATGGAGTGTTTGAGTATTGATATTTTGCTTTTCATTATTATCAACTTTGTCCACGTATGGATCTTTGTTGGTATCAGCTACTTTATCAGTCAACTCTTTATCATCATCAAGGAGTTTATTTCCAGTGATATCAAATTTCTCTTCATTAAGAATATATTTCTCTGGATTGAACTCAGGAGTTTCTGGTGGAATCACCTTGTTGTTGAACTCTTTGTCTGCTGGATCAGTTACGTTAGTGATGAGAGCTTTTGCTGTTCCGTCATGTTTAACTTCTACAGTTACTACTGCTTTCATCTCATCATAAGTAACAGTTCCATCAGTACCTTTCACTTCTTCAACAGTATAGTTGTGAACGCCTGCTTGCTCTTTCTTGAATTCGATA
>NZ_AJML01000027.1:0-145552 GCF_000259525.1 Streptococcus sp. SK140
AGAAACCAACTAAACAAACAGTTAAGTTTGAAGGAGCAGGCGATAAGACTCCAGGAGACAATGTCCAAGATGACTTTACATTTACTGGTAAAGAAAACAAAGCTTCTGGAACTACAACATGGAATGAAAAGAGCCATACTTACGGTAAGGTATCTGTTCCAGTAATTCCAGGTTACTACGCTGATAAGACAGAAGCCGGTGGTAAGACAGTTACTCCAGAAAATCCTGAAGTAGTAGAGATTGTTACCTATAAACCACTTGGAAGCTTGGTTCCAAAATCTGATGATCCTAAATTCCCATCAACACCAGATGTGAAATATCCAAATGATCCAACAGATCCAACAAAACCAGGAAAACCAGTTGTTCCAGACGTACCAGGCTACAAACCATACTTGCCAGATCCAAAAGATCCAAGCAAACCAGGTAAACCAGTAGAACCAGGTAAGGAACTTCCAAACCTTCCAACAAACCCAGGTGATGACACACCAATCATCTACGTTCCAATTGTACCAGTAACTCCAGAGAAACCAGTAACTCCAGAGAAACCAGTAACTCCAGAGAAACCAGTGACTCCAGAGAAACCAGTAACTCCAGAGAAACCAGTAACTCCAGAGAAACCAGTGACTCCAGAGAAACCAGTAGCTCCAGAGAAACCAGTAGCTCCAGAGAAACCAACCTCTGCTAAAGAAAATACTCCTCAGTTGCCAAATACTGGTACTGAAGATCATACTAGCTTAGCAGCACTTGGACTTCTTGGAGTAATGAGTGGATTTGGACTTGTAGTTCGTAAGAAAAAAGAAGATTAAAATAAAAATTTAATCCTATTGAAATTACTTCGGACTAGATGATAGAGTCTATAGCATTAAGAGGACAAACATTTTAAGAATGTTTGTCTTCTTTTTAGTTATCAAATTTGGTATTCAATATTACCTTACAATACTTTATAGAGATAATTTTGTATGTGTAATACTCAAAATGAATCAAACTTAATTTTTTATGTGGAACACTTTATGCAATTGAAAATATACTCTCAAAGAATATTCAAAATTAAAATAATAATACTTGGAAATACTAGCTAAAAACTAACTCCAGAATGTCAAAAATTTACTAAATTTTCCTGAGTAGACTAAGATAGAAAATTATAAAAAATGTGTTTTAGCCAGATTTATCTGCATTAGTCTAGCTTTTATCAATGGAAAATGTTATAATAGACTGTATTTAAAAAAATTTTAAGGAGAAATGACAGAATGTCTGTATCATTTGAAAACAAAGAAACAAACCGTGGTGTCTTGACTTTCACTATCTCTCAAGACCAAATCAAACCAGAATTGGATCGTGTATTTAACTCAGTAAAGAAATCTCTTAACGTTCCTGGTTTCCGTAAAGGTCATCTTCCACGTCCTATCTTCGACCAAAAATTTGGTGAAGAGTCACTTTACCAAGATGTTATGAACGCTCTTTTGCCAAACGCTTATGAAGCAGCTGTAAAAGAAGCTGGTCTTGAAGTCGTTGCACAACCAAAAATTGACGTCACTTCTATGGAAAAAGGTCAAGACTGGGTTATCACTGCTGAAGTTGTTACAAAACCTGAAGTTAAATTGGGCGACTACAAAAACCTTGAAGTATCAGTTGATGTAGAAAAAGAAGTAACTGACGCTGACGTTGAAGAGCGTATCGAACGTGAACGCAACAACTTGGCTGAATTGGTTATCAAAGAAGGTGCTGCTGAAAACGGTGATACTGTTGTTATCGACTTTGTTGGTTCTATCGACGGTGTTGAATTTGACGGTGGAAAAGGTGAAAACTTCTCACTTGGACTTGGTTCAGGTCAATTCATTCCTGGATTTGAAGACCAATTGGTAGGTCACTCAGCTGGTGAAACTGTAGACGTTATCGTAACATTCCCAGAAGACTACCAAGCAGAAGATCTTGCTGGTAAAGAAGCTAAATTCGTAACAACTATCCACGAAGTAAAAGCGAAAGAAGTTCCAGCTCTTGACGATGAACTTGCAAAAGACATCGATGAAGAAGTTGAAACACTTGCTGAATTGAAAGAAAAATACCGCAACGAATTGGCTGCTGCTAAAGAAGAAGCATACAAGGATGCAGTTGAAGGTGCAGCAATCGATAAAGCAGTTGAAAATGCTGAAATCGTTGAACTTCCAGAAGAAATGATCCACGAAGAAGTTCACCGTTCAGTAAATGAATTCCTTGGAAACTTGCAACGTCAAGGTATCAACCCTGACATGTACTTCCAAATCACTGGAACTACTCAAGAAGACCTTCACAAACAATACGAAGCAGAAGCTGAGTCACGTACGAAGACTAACCTTGTTATCGAAGCAGTTGCGAAAGCTGAAGGATTTGACGCTTCAGAAGAAGAAATCCAAAAAGAAATCGAGCAGTTAGCTGCAGACTACAACATGGAAGTTGCACAAGTACAAAGCTTGCTTTCAGCTGAAATGTTGAAACACGATATCGCAGTGAAAAAAGCTGTTGAATTGATCACAAGCACTGCAACAGTAAAATAATCTTTACAAGATAAAAGCCCACCGGATTCGGTGGGTTTTCTTGTACTTTATTTTCCGAAAAATTCCTGCAGGTCTTCTTGGCTAATCCCAATCATGGCTGGAATATTAGACCAGTTGTCTTCGGTTAGAATATAGGATTGTTCAGTGTCTGTTGAGATGGCAGTATCGGTAGCAAGTTGGTTTGTTTCCTCGGCATCCTCCATTAGGTCAGCGAAACGTTCAATCAGATAGGTCTTACGAGCTGTTCCGATATGTTGAGTTGCATAGTCAAAGGCCTGTATTTCGCCTAGTAGGATCAGCTTGCTTTTGGCCCGAGTGATAGCAGTGTAGATGAGATTACGCTCTAACATGCGCTTACTTGCACTGGTGATAGGTAGAATAACGACGGGAAACTCGCTCCCCTGAGACTTGTGGATACTCATGGCATAGGCTAAGCGAATCTTGTACCATTCATTTCGAGGATAGGAAACCTCGTTACCATCAAAATCGATGACAATCTCATCCTGCTTGGACTCGGTGTATTTTCCTGGAATCAAGTCTGTAATATAACCTAAGTCTCCGTTAAAGACATTGACCTCTGCATCGTTGACTAGGTGAATGACCTTATCTCCTGTTCGATAGTGACACTGAGGAGCTTCAAAGCTAAGCTGGTCTTTTTGTGGAGGATTGAGTAGGTCTTGCATGAGCTGGTTGATGGCATCAATACCAGCAGTTCCACGGTACATAGGGGCAAGAACTTGAATATCACGAGCAGGTATGCCACTTCTGATAGCAGCACCTAGGATTTTTTCAATGCTAGCCTGGATATGGTTACTAGCGATTTCAAAGTAGGAGCGATCTGCTTTTTTCTGGGTAAAATCTGCAGGTAATATTCCTTGACGAATCTGACTTGCAAGAGTGACAATGGTTGATTCTTCGCTCTGACGGTAGATTCTTTCTAAACGTGTTTGAGGGATGGTTGGTATCTGGAGTAAATCTGCTAGGACTTGACCAGGACTGACAGAAGGTAACTGATCGCTATCACCAACGATAAGGATTTTACTGTTAGAGGAGATATTGGAGAAGAGCTGGTTAGCTAGCCAAGTATCTACCATGGAAAACTCGTCAACAATGATAAAGTCAGCATCCAAATAATCTTCCAGATGGCTGGTATCGTCGTCTCCAGTCATACCCAAGTGGCGGTGAATAGTTGCACTAGGCAAGCCTGTTAACTCATTCATGCGACGGGCTGCGCGACCGGTGGGAGCAGCTAGGAGAATGGGCAGATTGCTCTTTTTCTTGAGGTCTATCCCTTCTAAGAGAGCATAGACAGCTATAATGCCGTTGATAACAGTAGTCTTACCTGTACCAGGTCCACCTGTAAGGATAAAGACCTTGTTCTGGATAGCATCGCAGATGGCCTGTTTTTGAATGCTATCATACTCAATCCCCAGTTCTTCCTCAACAGTTGCGATATGTTCTTGAATGGTTTCTAGATCCTGTTTTTTACTCTGACCTTTTTCGAGGATTCTGATGAGATGGCTGCGAATCCCTTCTTCTGCAAAAAAGAGGCTATTATCAAAGATTTTGGTATCAATCTGCTGGACCTTATCTTCTTCAATCAGATAAGCAAGCTCTTGGGCAACTTGACTCGGCTCTAGTTCGACTAGACGGGAGGATTCAAGAAGGTTGAGGGTTTGCTCCAACAAGTCTCTAGCTTCCATATAGGTATCTCCCGTTTCCATGCAACCTTGAAAGAGACTATGGACGAGACCAGCACGGAAGCGCTCGGGAGCCTGGCTCTCAATCCCCAATTCTTGGGCTAATTGGTCAGCGATGGTAAATCCCAAGCCCTTGATATCCTCGACCAGTTGATAGGGATAATTCTCGACAATCTCTAGCGTTTCTTCCTTGTAAAAGTCTTGAATCTGAAAGGCTAGTTTATTTGGGATGCCATAATTAGCCAGTTTGGCTAAGACCATCTCTGTTCCGTAATTAAGACGAAGAGTTGAGATGAAGGCTTCACGATTTTTAGCAGAGAGTCCAGAGATTGATTGGAGTTTGTCTGGATTTTCTAAGATTTTGTCAATAGTATTCTCCCCGTAGATATCCACAATTTTCTGGGCTGTTTTGAGTCCAATTCCCTTAAAATGACTACTGGAGAAATACTTGACCAAGCCCTGACTAGTCGGCTTGGTTCTCTCATAGCGAGTCATTTGTAGCTGTTCCCCATACTTTGAGTGTTGGACAATTTGTCCCCAAAAGGTGTATTCCTCTCCTTCAATGATATCAGCCATGGTACCTGTGACAATGATTTCATAATCATCAAAGTCTTCAGCATTGGTATCCTCAATATCTAGGAGCAAAATGCGGAAAAAATTGCTGACATTTTCAAAAATAATGCGTTCAATGGTGCCTGAAAAATAAACTTCCATAAAATTCCTTACAATAGTTTCTGAGAAAATGTATCCCAGATTTAGTCAAAATAGAATGAGAAGAGGCTGAGATAGAAAATTCTCGGCCTCTTCCTAGTTTTTAAAATGTTCCGATACGCTTGAGTGGCCAGAAGCGGAATTTGGCTTCACCAATGATATCTTTTGCCTTAAAGGTACCAACATGTCGACTGTCGCTAGATACCAGACGGTCATCACCCAGTAGGAGGTATTCACCCTCTGGTACAGTGAAGGTAAAGCTAGTGTTGTAATTAACATCTAGGGTAAAGGCCTGAGCCTTTTGAGCTAAAGTTCTAAAGTATTCTCCCTTTTTACCATCCCAACCAGTTCCAGTATAAGTGCTTTGGAGTTTATCTTCCTTGAAACGCTTGAGGTATTCTGCTAAATAGGGCTCATCAGTTTCTTGACCGTTAATATAGAGTTTATCATTGTCATAACGAATAGTATCTCCTGGCATACCAATGACCCGTTTAACGATATCCTTGTTCCCATCGTCTTCATGAGCAACTACAATATCAAAACGATTGATTGGGAGATGTTTAACCACAAAGAGGATTTCTCCATCTGCTAGGGTAGGATCCATAGAATGTCCTTCTACGCGGACATTGCTCCAGAGAAAGAGACGGCTAAGACCTACTAGTGTAATAAGTAGGAAGATAACTCCCCACTCTTTTAAAAACGATTTTAAATATTTCATAATTTACCTTTCTAGCATTTTTTTTGCTTTTTCAGTATTTTTAAAGTGTAGTTTGGCGCAGAAGTTGAGTCCCTGCATACCATAAGCACGAAGGATTTGGCTAGCTACCTTATCAGAAGCTGTTCCAGCCCCGCTTGGAAGTTGATAACCAAGTTCTCTACCCAGATTTTCGAGATTTTCTAGAAAGAGATCACGCGCAATGATAGAACTTACTGCGACAGCCAAGTACTTACCTTCAGCTTTTTCCTCTAGGCTGACTGGATTAGAAAAATGATTGGCTTCATTTTTTAAGTACTTCTCATAGTTTTGAGCACTCGTAAAAGCATCGATCACAATCTTTTCTGGCTGGACTCCCTTTTGGAGGAGGAGAAAAATCGCTTGATTATGCAGAGCTACCTTGACGGAAACGGCATTGTAGCGCTCTCCGATGACTTCATTATACTTACTTGGAGAAAGAAGAAGCGCTTGATGATGGATTCTCTCCTTAAGCAGAGGGGCAAGCTGACGAATCTTTTGGTCTGTCAGAGTCTTAGAATCCCCTACACCTAATTTTCGTAGGAAGTCATGTTGGTCAGGAGTCACAAAGGATGCAACTACAGCCAGACCACCGAAGTAGGAACCATTCCCCACCTCATCTGTTCCAATCAAGGAGAAATTTTGTCCGCTAGTTCCTTGACTGACCTGATAACCAAAAAAACTGGCATAGTTTTCAGCCATTTCTCCCTGAAGCAAGACTTTTCCAGAAGTGTAGATGGAAACACTAGCTTGGGGAAGCTTCAAAAAGTAGCGAATATAAGGATTTTTACTAGGAGTCAGTGCCTGTTCATATTGCTGAACAAAGGCTTGGATTTCCTTTTCACTCGGGGTTAATGTAATACTTGCCATAGTTCTTATTGTACCATAAAAGCTGTAGAATTGGTAAAAACTGACAAACTTAGTGAAATTTGGTATAATATCGTGAGGTGAATTTTATGGCAAATTTAAATCGATACAAGTTTACATTCGGCAAAAAAACATTGACCCTAACAACTGAGCATGACAACCTCTTTATGGAGGAAATTGCCAAGGTCGCAACAGAAAAATATGAAGCAATCAAAGAACAAATGCCTGGAGCGGATGATGAGACAATCGCTATTTTATTAGCAGTCAATAGTTTGTCAACTCAACTCAGTCGTGAGATTGAATTTGATGATAAGGAGCAAGAATTAGAAGCTCTCCGCCATCAGGTTGTAGCAGCAAAACAAGAACAGAGCAAGATAGAGGATTCGCTATGATTTCCGTCCTTCTCTTATTGGTTCTTGCATGGAGCTTTTATATCGGTTATCGTAGAGGGTTAGTTCTCCAGGTTTATTATTTTGTAGCAACTGTGATTTCAGCTCTTCTTGCAGGAAATTTTTATCAATCTTTAGGGAAACAATTTGATTTGTTGATCCCATATGCAAGTCCACAGCAAGGGCAGGGAACCTTCTTTTTCCCGTCGAATCAACTTTTCCAGCTGGACAAAGTCTTTTATGCAGGTCTTGGTTATCTCTTAGCCTTTACGGTGTTTTACTGCTTCGGTCGATTGCTGGGTCTCTTTCTTAATCTTCTACCGACTAAAAAGCTAGCGGGTCAATATTTCCGTATATGCGCAGGAGTTTTATCAGTGGCTGTGACCTTATTTGTCCTCCAGATGATACTGACTATTCTTGCAACTGTTCCTTTACAAATTGTTCAAAATTCACTTGAAAACAGTTTTGTAGCTAAACATATTATCCAGAGTGTTCCCATCACTAGTCATGTGATTAAACAACTCTGGGTAACCAAAATAATCGGATAAAAAGGGCGGGAACTATTCCTAGCCTTTTGTTTACAATTTCATACTCTTCGAAAATCTCTTCAAACCACGTCAGCTTCGCCTTGGATTATATATGTGACTGACTTCGTCAGTCTTATCTACAACCTCAAAGCAGTGCTTTGAGCAACCTACGGGTCGCTTCCTAGTTTGCTCTCTGATTTTCATTGAGTATCAATAGTTTAGGAGCCTTTTTGAAAAGAGTGAGAATTTTAAAAATTCGTTCGCTCATTACGAAGGAAAAGAAAATGAATAAAAAGATACTAGAAACATTAGAATTTAATAAGGTCAAGGCTTTATTTGAGCCTCATCTTTTGACCGAGCAAGGATTAGAGCAGTTGAAAGAACTTGCTCCGACTGATAAAGGAGACAAGATTAAGCAAGCTTTTGCAGAGATGAAGGAAATGCAAGAACTCTTTGTCGAGCATCCTCATTTCAGCATTTCGGCAACAAAAGATATTGCTGCAACTAGCAAACGTTTGGAGATGGGTGCTGACCTCAACATCGAGGAATTTCTCCTTCTCAAGCGTGTCATCTTTGCCAGTCGTGAATTGCAGAATTTTTATGACAATCTTGAAAATGTACGTTTGGACCACCTAGCTAACTGGTTTGAGAAACTTCATGATTTTCCACATTTACAGGGAAATTTACAAGCCATCAACGAAGCTGGATTTATTGAGAACTTTGCTAGTGAGGATTTGGCACGAATCCGTCGAAAAATCCATGATAGTGAAAGTCAAGTCCGTGATGTCTTGCAAGACCTTCTCAAGCAAAAAGCTCAGATGTTAACAGAAGGCATCATTGCTAGTCGAAATGGTCGCCAGGTTCTTCCTGTCAAAAATACTTATCGAAATAAGATTGCTGGTGTGGTTCATGATATCTCTGCCAGTGGGAACACTGTTTATATCGAACCTCGTGAAGTAGTCAAGTTGAGTGAGGAAATCGCAAGTCTTCGTGCAGACGAACGCTATGAGATGATGCGTATCCTCCAAGAACTCTCTGAAAGAGTAAGACCTCATGCAGCTGAAATCGCCAATGATGCCTGGATTATTGGACATTTGGACCTGATTCGTGCTAAGGTTCGCTTTATCCAAGAGACGGAGGCAGTAGTACCTCAAGTGTCTGAGGGACAGGAGATTCAACTTCTTCACGTTCGTCATCCTCTTGTAAAAAATGCAGTCGCAAATGATGTGCACTTTGGGAAAGATTTAACAGCTATCGTCATCACGGGTCCTAATACGGGTGGTAAGACCATTATGCTCAAGACCTTAGGTTTGACCCAGTTGATGGCCCAGTCTGGTCTACCAATTTTAGCTGATAAGGGTAGTCGTATAGGGATTTTCGAGGAGGTATTTGCGGATATCGGAGATGAACAATCCATCGAGCAAAGTCTCTCAACCTTCTCTAGTCACATGACTAATATCGTAGATATTCTGGGTAAGGTCAATCAGAACTCCCTCTTGCTACTAGATGAGCTTGGAGCAGGTACGGATCCCCAAGAAGGTGCTGCTCTTGCCATGTCTATCCTAGAAGACTTACGCTTGCGTCAGGTCAAGACCATGGCAACCACTCACTATCCTGAACTTAAAGCCTATGGTATTGAAACGGCCTATGTTCAGAATGCCAGCATGGAATTTGATACAGCTAGCCTGCGCCCAACCTATCGCTTTATGCAGGGAGTTCCAGGTCGAAGCAATGCCTTTGAAATTGCCAAACGTCTAGGCTTGTCGGATGTCATCGTAGGTGATGCCAGCAAGCAGATTAATCAAGACAATGATGTCAATCGCATCATTGAGCAATTGGAAGAACAAACACTTGAAAGCAGGAAACGTCTTGAGAATATTCGCCAAGTCGAGCAAGAAAATCTCAAGATGAACCGTGCCCTTAAAAAACTTTATAACGAGCTCAATCGTGAGAAAGAAACTGAACTCAATAAGGCGCGAGAACAAGCTGCTGAGATTGTTGATTTGGCCCTAGCTGAGAGTGATGATATACTTAAAAATCTTCACAGTAAATCTCAACTAAAACCACATGAAATTATCGAAGCCAAGGCTAAGCTCAAAAAATTAGCCCCTGAAAAAGTTGACCTTTCTAAAAACAAGGTTCTTCAGAAGGCCAAGAAAAAACGAGCTCCAAAAGTTGGAGATGATATTATCGTTTTAAGCTATGGTCAACGTGGTACCTTGACCAATCAACTCAAGGATGGACGTTGGGAAGCACAGGTTGGCTTGATTAAGATGACACTTGAGGAAAAAGAATTTGACTTAGTTCAGGCTCAGCAAGAAGCGCCAGTCAAGAAGAAACAAGTTAACGTCGTTAAACGTGCAGTAGGCAAAGGTCCACAAGCTCGACTAGACCTTCGTGGCAAACGCTACGAGGAAGCTATGGAAGCCCTGGATGCCTTTATCGACCAAGCCCTGCTCAACAATATGGCCCAAGTTGACATCATCCATGGTATCGGTACAGGTGTCATACGTGAAGGGGTAACTAAGTACCTACAAAGAAATAAACAGGTCAAGAGCTTTGGCTATGCACCACAAAATGCAGGTGGATCTGGCGCAACCATTGTAACCTTTAAGGGATAAAGCGAGAATAATGAAAATTTGAATAAAATTCTCTGAAAACAATTGACAAGTTCTGTTTTTTCTTGTAAAATAAGAAAAATTAAATACAACACCGAATGAAGTTTAATAGAAGTGGAAAATCGTTTGATTTTTCATGACTGTAAATGGACGGAACTCTGGAGAGACCGTAAAGGCACCGAAGGGGCAAGGCAGGCAACTGCTCAAACTCTCAGGTAAAAGGACAGAGCAATGATAGAGCGCTTTTTGGCATTTATCGATGCATTCCAGAGTACATGTTTTTAACATGTGCTCTTTCTTTTGGGGTTGAATAGATAGGAGAAAAGGATGTTAAATTTGCTAAAAGAGCTAGATGCTCTGGTATGGGGCCCACCCCTTTTGATTTTATTGGTTGGTACAGGGATTTACTTGACTCTTCGTTTAGGGCTTTTACAAATCCTGCGTCTCCCTAAGGCCTTCCAGCTTATTTTTACCAAGGATAAGGGGCATGGAGATGTGTCGAGCTTTGCTGCCTTGTGTACAGCCCTAGCAGCAACTGTTGGTACAGGAAATATTATCGGGGTTGCAACGGCTATCAAGGTTGGTGGACCAGGTGCTCTTTTTTGGATGTGGGTGGCTGCTTTCTTTGGAATGGCAACCAAGTATGCAGAAGGACTACTTGCTATCAAATATCGAACCAAGGATGATCATGGTGCGGTAGCAGGAGGACCGATGCATTATATCCTTCTAGGGATGGGCGAAAAATGGCGCCCTCTTGCAATCTTCTTTGCTGTAGCTGGAGTACTAGTTGCACTTTTAGGGATTGGTACTTTTACTCAGGTGAATTCCATTACAGAATCCGTGCAAAATACGGCTAGTATTGATCCGACAATTACTGCACTTGTTTTATCTATTTTTGTAGGGATCGCAGTCTTTGGTGGGCTCAAGTCCATTTCAAAGGTGTCAACTACAGTTGTTCCCTTTATGGCTATTGTCTACATCTTGGGAACCTTGACAGTCATTTTCTTTAATATCGATAAAGTACCGGCAACACTTTCACTGGTCCTCACATCAGCTTTTAGTCCCATAGCTGCAGTGGGAGGATTTGCAGGAGCTAGTGTTCGGATGGCTATTCAAAATGGTGTGGCGCGTGGTGTCTTCTCAAACGAGTCTGGACTGGGTTCAGCTCCCATTGCGGCTGCGGCAGCTAAGACCAACGAACCGGTGGAGCAAGGTTTGATTTCTATGACAGGAACCTTTATTGATACCTTGATTATCTGTACTTTGACTGGTTTGACAATCTTAGTGACTGGGGTTTGGAATGGTAATTTAGATGGTGTTGCTCTAACTCAGTCAGCTTTTTCTACAGTATTTTCTTTCTTTGGACCTGCTCTTTTAACGGTCTTCTTGGTACTCTTTGCCTTTACTACGATTTTGGGATGGAACTATTACGGAGAGCGTTGTTTTGAATTTCTCTTTGGCGTTCGCTTTATCTGGCTTTATCGTGTGGTCTTTGTACTCATGGTCTTGCTGGGAGGATTTATCGAGCTGGATATGGTCTGGGTCATTGCGGATATTGTTAATGCCCTCATGGCTCTACCAAACTTGATTGCACTCTTAGCCTTGTCGCCAGTTGTTATTGCTGAGACTAAGAAGTATTTTGATAAATAAGCTAATCACACATCTGGTGTGATTTTTTGTTTTCATAAAAATTTTTTATCAGTGCAATTTAAAATATATATTATGCAAGGTATAGATTCTGTGTTAGACTTATTGTCAACGAAAAGCTAATGAGTCATCAATCAAGGCAAGGATTTGTTCAATAGGCTGATGAGATTTCGTAAGATTTTCGCAGAAATCATTCAATTACAAAACGAAAAGAGGTCCCCTTATGACAACATTTACTATCCACACAGTAGAATCAGCACCAGCAGAAGTGAAAGAAGTTCTTGAAACGGTACAAAAGGATAACAATGGCTATATTCCAAATCTTATCGGTCTTTTGGCCAATGCCCCAACAGCCCTAGAAGCTTACCGAACTGTTGGAGCTATTAACCGTCGCAATAGTCTAACACCTGTAGAGCGCGAAGTGGTGCAAATTACTGCAGCCGTAACTAATGGTTGTGCCTTTTGCGTCGCTGGTCACACAGCCTTTTCTATCAAGCAAATCCAGATGAATGATGACCTTCTCCAAGCCCTTCGCAATCGTACCCCAATCGAAAGCGATCCTAAGCTGGATACCCTAGCTAAGTTTACCTTGGCAGTCATCAATACCAAAGGGCGCGTAGGAGATGAAGCTCTTGGAGAATTCCTTGAAGCTGGCTATACGCAAGAAAATGCCTTGGATGTTGTTCTCGGTGTTAGTTTGGCAACGCTCTGTAACTATGCTAATAACCTGGCTAATACACCGATTAATCCAGAATTACAACCTTATGCATAAGAGGAGGACAAAGTATGGGATTTTTTTCAGAAGAATTTTTAAGCTGGTTAGACCAGCACGCTGATGAAATTGACAAAAAATCATGTCAAGCTGGAGAAGAACTGATTGAGAAAATTGCTGCAGAAGGCGCCTTTCGTGTAGGGGTTCCCAAAGTTCTTGGAGGGCTAGGTGGAAATGATCAAGATGTTATCGATATCCTTGCTGAACTCGCTCAACATTCCTTAACAGCCTCCTTTATCTCATGGGGGCAACGAACTTTAATAGACAATATTCTTCATACTGATAATGCTTATTTCAAAGAAGTTTACTTGGAAAAACTCTTATCAGGAGAATATGCAGGCGCTACGGCCTTATCTAATGCAGTCAAGTATCTATCTGACTTAGAAGAACTAAATGTTCGAATCCTTGAAGAAAATGGGGATTATTACCTAAAAGGCCGACTTCCTTGGGTAACCAATGCTCGTAGGGATCGCTTCCTCACTATTTTTGTAGCAGGATTTGCAGATGACCCGAGCCAAAGTTACGTAGTAGCCGTACCATCGGACGCAGAAAACTTTAGTCGTTCCGAAGATTTGGAATTTGTTTCTCTCCAAGGAGGGAATACAGCAGCTCTGACTTTTAACAAGGTATCTTTAAAGGAAGAGTGGATTCTATCGAGGGATGCTCATCAATTTTTAGCGCAAAATCGTCCAGCCTTTTTAGGCTACCAATTTGGCCTAGCCTTTGGTTTGGCTGAACGTTCACTCTCAGAAGTCGAAAAAGAATTGGGGAAAAGAGATGTCTTGAAGGAAGAATGGCAGCATCAGGTCGAACAGTTAGATGATATTCGACATTCTCTCTATCAAGGACTATCTGAAGAGTCCTATTTCGTTAGAAATCCGCGTGAGCTATTCCAGTTACGAATTAATATTGTTGATGTTGTTGCTCAAAGTCTCTTGTTAGAACTACAAGCTGGTGGCGGTAGAGGATACTTTAGTAAATCGACATCTGGTTTCATACGTCGTTGGAATGAAGGTGCCTTTTTGCCAATTGTTTCTCCTAGTGCTGTGCAATTGCGACATATTCTAGCGACAAACTAAAAATAAAGAAAATAAAAACGAGGTTTATCTTTTTAAACTTCGTTTTTTAATACTTCATTTAAGCGCTTTTATGCTATACTGATAATAACATGACTATTGGAGGTTCACATGAAAAAACTCCCCTTGGCCTTTTCAGGGTGCTTATTGGGATTGGCTGGAGCAGGCAATCTCATCCTGGATATTTTTCCACTATTATCGCACGTCTTTAGTTTGTCAGGCTTGATTTTATGGTTTTATTTTTTATACAGTCATCTTAGTGATTGGCAAGAAAGCCAGCAAGAACTTAAGAAAGCTCCTCTATTATCGGGAATGGCGACCTTTCCCATGGCAGGGATGATTTTATCAACTTATTTGTTACGAATCTTACCCATGAACATGAGCATTGTTGCGCAGATTCTTTGGTGGTTTGCTTTTCTTTTAGATGTAGGTTTAATCATTTACTTCACTAAAAATTATGTGCAGACTAAACCAAGAACGAGCGCAACGCCAAGTTGGACAGTTCTCTATGTAGGGATAGCAGTAGCAAGCTTGACCTACCCAGTCGTGGGCATAGTCGAGATTGCCTATGGCGCTTGGATTTTTGGTTTTACCTTAACCCTTTTCCTTTATCCTCTGATTTATCAAGATTTGAAAAGTAATCCATTGCCACGGGCTTTGCTGGGGCAAGAAGGAATCTATTGTGCTCCCTTTTCTCTATTGTTAGCAGCACTCGTTCGGATCGGAGGTTCAGGACTTCATAACTGGATTTTGCTAGTCATGATTTTTGCCTCACAGACTTTCTTTTTCTTTGTTCTCAGTCGTTTACCAAGGATTTTAAAACAGGGATTTCAACCAGCTTTTTCAGCCCTAACCTTCCCAACTATCATCACAGCAACTTCATTGAAAATGGCCCAGGGCATCCTACAGTTTCAAGCTCTTAACCTCCTCGTTTGGTTAGAAACTATCATTTGTTTAACAATCCTTGTCTACGTATTAGTAGAATATGTGAGATATTTAAGAAAATAAAAGACCCCCTAGCACGGAGAAGTGTTAGGGGTTGTTCTATCTTGAACGTGTAAATCAATTAGATCAGCTTTCTCCTACTGTTCTTCATGTTCGGATAAAAAACAATAAGTCATAGTCCCAAAGATGGCTCCAATACTAAGACCAAAGACCAGTAAGGGGATCATTATCTCTGTTTGGATGATTTTTTCCAAGAATGTTGAAAGGGGCACCTGCTGAACGAAGAGTTTATGAAAGAGTAGCAGGGCAAATAAGCCAATCTCAATAATTATAAATACCAGCCAACTACGAACTTTTATTTGGTGTTTGCTGTAAGTTTTGTAGATGATTTCTGATTTATCATCCTTTTCAAGATTCAGCTCTTTGACAGCTCTTTGGGCTTTTATACTCATGAACAAAATGAGTCCAAAATAGATGTAGGGCATAACCGATTGAACAATTTCTATAAAGCGTCCAAACAAAATATAGAACAGGAAGAGAAAGAAGGAAGAGTAAAAGATTTGGACCATGGAACGGGCGCAAGCCTTGTAGATAACCTCTTGACGGCATTCATCAAAGGGTCCTTGGATATGAAAGAAATTTCGAACTAAGCGAGTGGTTAAGTCTTCTTTTTTCATGGTAGTGACCTCTTAATAACCTTCTTTTTGTTTAACTTCTTTAAAGAGTTGACAGAGAGTATAGAAATAGACCAAACTAAAAATGATACAGATAGTTAGAAATAGGAGATATCTCCAATCCATAGAATTCGTTAACAGTTGTGGAAAAGATATGAGGATAAAGCAGAGTGATGCGTTTAGGAGGCGTATTTTTTTTGATTTGATTTTCTGAAATCTTTGTCCTTTGTTCAAGACAGGAAGGGCTAAGAGGAAGATGATTAGAAAAGGACGCGTAATTTGGCCATAAACTAGGAAAACTGTCATAAAGATACTGATCAAAATATGGCTGAGAATTAAAGTTTGTAGTGATTTCATAAGTTTCCTCCTAATCGTCGTCTTGATCTTCTCTAGCTTTTTGAATACGAAGGGTGACAACAATATGCACTGTTAATCCGAAAAAGAAGGCTGCAACGATGGTCGACAAGATACTTCTGGTATTCAGAAGAGAGGTAAGATAGCTCTTGCTATCATCCATTAGGATATCGAGAAGTGGCATTCCAAACAACATGGCTATTCCATAGATCAGACCAGCTTTAAGTCCGGGATTACGTAACTGTTTCTTTTCCTTCTGGCTCAACATATCAGGATCGATAGCAGCAATACCAGTTTTTTTAGTTTGAGTAGTGACATAGAGAGCACAAACCAAGGAAACCAGAAAAATAATGATTGGATATCCGAAAGCGACCATTTGGGGATATTTATAAGCAAGGACAAAGGGGATGAAATTGCCTAGAGTCATGAGGTAAAAGAGAATCATAAAGACTTTATTCCCGATGTGGTCAGCCTCGCGTCGTTTGTGTTCATCAAGTGGCCCTGAAATGCCATAGATACGTTTGATCAATTTTTCATTGAGGGGTTCTTTTTTCATGGGTAATTTCTCCTAAATGAACGATGTTACTTTGTTGCTTTTACGAATTGATAGAGATAATAAAGATAAGTAATAGAAGAAAGGATAGCGATAGTTAGCAGTATATAATATTTCCAATTACTTGAAATGAGTGTCAGTTGTGGTAAGGATAGAATCATAAAGAATAGTGCTAAGTTGAGTATGCGCGTTGTTTGGGAGTCGATCTTTAGATAAGTCAATCCTTTGTTGAGTGCTGGAACAAAGACTGGAAGGAGGACTATATCGTAGATTGGCAAATTCCCTGAAACGATGATGAAGATGAACAGAGAACTGAACAAAAGATGATAGGTAAGTAAAGTTAGTAATGATTTCATAAGGTACCTCCTAATCCTCATCCGGATCTTTCTTAGTTTTTGCAATGCGACGGGAGATGAGGAACTGTATGCTTGCTCCGAAGAAGATAGAACCGAAAATGCTTGCTAAACCATTTCTTATAGTGAGAAGAGACTGAAAATAGTCCTGACCTTCACCTATGAGTATACCTAGAAGAGGAGTTATAAAAAACATCCATAGACCAAAGAATAAACCTGCTTTAAGACCAGGGTAGTGTAGTTGCTTATTTTCTTTCTCACTCAACATATCTGGTTCAATAGTTGTAATACCTGTTTTTTGCATTTGGTAGGTGACGTAGCCGGCAGAGATGAGGGCAATCACTAAAATCAGAGGAGGATAGACTAGAGCCACTAGTTGAGGATATTTATAGGCTAGAACGAGTGGAATAACATTGCCGAAAATCATCAGATAAAAGAGAATCATAAAGACTTTATTTCCGATGCGGTCAGCTTCGCGCCGTTTGTATTCGTCCAGTGGATCAGAAATACCGTAAGTGCGTTTGATGAGCTTTTCAGTGAAAGTTTCTTTTTTCATTTTTCTTCTCCTTTTTAACAATCATCCTCCCAAAAGAGACTGTTGAGGTCAGTTTGGAGGCTTCGGGCCAGATTGAGACAGAGTTCCAAGGTTGGATTGTACTTATCGTTTTCAATCATGTTGATGGTTTGCCTCGAGACACCGATATCCTTGGCAAGTTCGAGTTGGGACTTGCCCAGTTCCTTGCGGAATTCTTTCACACGATTCATGCTTCCTCCTTTTTAGATTGTGTCACATATATTTGACTATAGTATATTCTTTTGAAAATAAAATGTCAACTATTTTTGACATATTTTTAAAAGAAAGTTGATGAGAATATTTCCATTATAAAATCTTCTAGCTATTTTATGCTATAATGAAGAAAAGTAAAAAATATAAGAGTGGATTGAATAAACCGAAAGCTATCCACTAAAGAAAGAGCAGAAAATGAACCATAAGATTGCAATTTTATCAGACATACATGGCAACACGACGGCCTTAGCTGGAGTACTTGAGGACGCTAAAAATTTGGGAGCGACTGAATATTGGCTTTTGGGGGATATTTTTCTTCCTGGGCCGGGAGCAAATGACTTGGTGGCTCTTTTGAAAGACCTTCCCATTACAGCATCCGTTCGAGGCAACTGGGATGATTGTGTGTTGGAGGTTTTAGATGGGCAATATGGTTTAGAGGATCCCCAAGAAATCCAGCTCATGCGATTGACCCAGTTTTTAATGGAGCGTCTAAACCCAGAGCATATTGATTGGTTGAGAAATCTACCTATGGTAGCCAAGAAAGAAGTAGAAGGCTTGCGCTTTTCTCTTTCACATAATTTACCTGAGAAAAATTATGGTGGTGATTTGCTGGTTGAAAATGATACCGAAAAATTTGACCAGTTACTTGATGAAACTACTGATGTAGCCGTCTATGGACATGTCCATAAACAGCTTCTGCGTTACGGTAGCCAAGGTCAACAAATCCTCAATCCAGGTTCTATTGGTATGCCTTATTTTGACTGGGTAGGGCTGAAAAATCACCGTGCCCAGTATGCCTTACTTGAAGTTGAAAATGGTGAATTGGTCAATATCCAATTTCGAAAAGTTGCTTATGATTATGAAGCAGAGCTAGAATCAGCCAAGACCAAAGGTCTTCCTTTTATCGAAATGTATGAAGAATTACGACGTGAGGACAACTATCAAGGACATAATAGGGAATTACTTGCTATCCTAAATGAAAAGCATGGCTATGTGGAGGATGTGAAGAATTATTTTGATTTTTTGTAAGAGTTGCTTTAACTTACAAATACTAAATAAAACGATTGGACTAGCCAATCGTTTTTAATATATCTTATTGTAATTGAGATTGATCTGGTAGGTAGGAACCACCGAGATAGGTTTTGCTGAGTTTTTCAAGGGTTCCATCTTGGTAGAGTTCTTTGAGGACCTTGTCAAATTGGTCTTTAAATTCTTTTTGGTCACTTGAAAAGATGATGTAGTTGTTTGGATTATCATTGCTTTCCAAGTCAACCACGTTCAAGTCTAAACCTCGGTCTTGGATAATTTTTTGAACAGAGATTTTATCAAAGATTAGGAAATCAAACTCGCCATTTGAAAGATCAGTCAGACGTTTAGCAACATCCTCACCGGAGTATTGGATGGTGGCAGGATTGTCGGAGTGGCTTTGATTCCAGTCGGTAACAACCTTGGCAGTTGAAGTTCCAGTATCATCCTGGGTTGTTTTACCAGCGATGTCTTGTAGAGAAGTAAGAGCCTTGTCTTTTTTACTTACGAGCACCAAAGGATTTTTAGCGATAGGTAGGGAGTAGAGGTATTTGTCTGCTCTTTCTTTGGTATAGCTCAAGTTGTTGGCAGCAGCTTGGTAACGGCCAGCATCCACTCCAGGGAAGATACTTTCCCAAGCTGTTTTTTGAAATTCAATCTTGTATTGATCCAGTTTTTCATCGACTGCTTTTAAAACCTCAACATCATATCCGGTCAAATTACCATCTTTTTCAAAATCAAAAGGTGGGATGTCTCCAGCAGTTGCTACAACAATGGTTTTAGGACTAGCAGTGGAAGTAGAAGCACTATCCTGTTTGGCTTGTCCACAGGCGACCAACAAGGGACTAATGGCTAATAATAAGAATAATTGTTTCATAAGAGTCTCCTTTACTTAATGGTATCTAGCTTACCAGACAATTAATCAGATATCCAATATATATTTTTTATGGAAGTGATAGAGAAATATTATAATTTCCAGTTTTGTAGTAAACAACTCAAGTAAGAAAAAAGATAATTTGTTTCACTAATGAAAAAACTCTGCAAGCTCTTTCAGAATGTGGTAAAATGGAAGCAATAGAAATAGAAAAGGAAATCAATTATGAAATTTCTTGAGTTAAATAAAAAACGTCATGCGACCAAGCATTTTATTGATAAACCTGTCGATCCGAAGGATGTTCGTACAGCTATCGAAATCGCAACCTTGGCACCAAGCGCTCACAACAGTCAGCCTTGGAAATTCGTCGTGGTTCGTGAAAGAAATGCTGAACTAGCAAAATTGGCTTACGGTTCAAACTTTGAGCAAGTAGCATCTGCACCTGTAACCATTGCCTTGTTTACAGATACAGACTTAGCTAAACGTGCTCGCAAGATTGCCCGTACTGGTGGTGCCAACAATTTCTCAGAAGAGCAACTGCAATACTTCTTGAAAAATCTTCCAGCAGAATTTGCGCGTTACAACGAACAACAAGTTAGTGACTACTTGGCTCTTAATGCTGGGCTTGTAGCTATGAACTTGGTCCTTGCATTGACTGACCAAGGAATCGGATCAAACATTATCCTTGGTTTTGACAAATCAAAAGTCAATGAAGTCTTGGAAATCGAAGAACGCTTCCGTCCAGAACTCTTGATTACAGTGGGATATACAGATGAGAAGTTGGAACCAAGCTATCGCTTGCCAGTAGATGAAATTATCGAAAAAAGATAGGAAGAAAAAATGACAGTTATTGATTTTACAGCAGAAGTAGAAAAACGTAAAGAAGACCTCTTGGCTGACTTGTTTAGCCTTTTGGAAATCAACTCAGAACGTGATGACAGCAAGGCAGATGCTGAGCATCCATTTGGACCTGGGCCAGTAAAAGCCTTGGAAAAATTCCTTGAAATCGCAGACCGTGATGGCTACCCAACAAAAAATGTCGACAACTATGCAGGACATTTCGAGTTTGGTGAAGGAGAAGAAGTTCTCGGAATTTTTGCCCACATGGACGTAGTGCCAGCAGGTAGCGGTTGGGACACTGACCCTTACACTCCAACTATCAAAGATGGTCGTCTTTATGCGCGTGGTGCTTCTGACGATAAGGGACCAACTACAGCTTGTTACTATGGTTTGAAAATCATCAAAGAATTGGGTCTTCCAACTTCTAAGAAAGTTCGTTTCATCGTCGGAACTGACGAAGAGTCAGGTTGGGCAGATATGGACTACTACTTTGAGCATGTAGGACTTGCAAAACCAGACTTTGGCTTCTCTCCAGATGCTGAATTCCCTATCATCAATGGTGAAAAGGGAAATATCACTGAATACCTTCACTTTGCTGGTGAAAATACTGGTGCAGCTCGTCTTCACAGCTTTACAGGTGGATTGCGTGAAAACATGGTTCCTGAATCAGCAACAGCAGTCGTTTCAGGTGACTTGGCTGACTTGCAAGCTAAACTAGATGCCTTTGTTGCAGAGCACAAACTCAGAGGAGACATCCAAGAAGAGAACGGTCAGTACAAGGTGACTGTAATTGGTAAATCAGCTCATGGTGCTATGCCTGCTTCAGGTGTCAATGGTGCGACTTACCTTGCTCTCTTCCTCAGCCAATTTGCTTTTGAAGGACCTGCAAAAGACTACCTCGATATTGCTGGTAAGATTCTCTTGAATGACCACGAAGGGAAGAACTTGAAAGTAGCTCATGTGGACGAAAAGATGGGTGCCCTTTCTATGAATGCGGGTGTTTTCCGCTTCGACGAATCAAGTGCTGACAATACTATTGCCCTCAACTTCCGTTATCCAAAAGGAACAAGCCCAGAGCAAATCAAGTCAGTTCTTGAAACCTTGCCAGTTGCTTCAGTTAGCCTTTCTGAACATGGGCATACTCCTCACTACGTACCAATGGAAGATCCACTCGTTCAAACTTTGTTGAATGTTTATGAAAAACAAACAGGTCTTAAAGGTCACGAACAAGTTATCGGTGGTGGAACGTTTGGTCGTCTCTTAGAGCGTGGTGTAGCCTACGGTGCTATGTTCCCAGATTCTATCGATACTATGCACCAAGCCAACGAATTTATCGCCTTGGATGATCTTTTCCGTGCAGCAGCAATCTACGCTGAAGCTATTTATGAATTGATCAAATAATGATCTAGAAGTCTGAGATTTTATGCTTGGACTTCTTTTTGGAGGGAAACAGATGTCTCAAATCGAAAAAATCAAGCAAGCTATCATAGAGGATCCCCAAAATGCCGGCTATACTGAGCAAGGCATCGAGCCACTCTTTGCAGCACCAAAAACAGCTCGTATCAATATCATTGGCCAGGCACCTGGTCTCAAAACCCAAGAAGCAGGGCTATACTGGAAGGATAAAAGTGGGGACCGCTTGCGAGAATGGTTGGGTGTGGATGAAGACACCTTTTACAATTCAGGTTACTTTGCAGTCATGCCCATGGATTTCTACTTTCCAGGTCATGGGAAATCGGGTGACCTACCACCTCGTCCAGGTTTTGCAGAAAAATGGCATCCAGAACTCTTGAAGGAATTGCCAGATATTCAATTAACACTCTTGATTGGTCAGTATGCCCAAGCCTACTACCTGCATGAGAAAGTTAGTGGTAAGGTGACAGACCGTGTGCATCGGTTCAAGGATTATTTGCCTGATTATTTCCCACTGGTGCATCCTTCACCCCGCAATCAAATCTGGATGAAAAAAAATCCTTGGTTTGAGGCAGAAGTTGTGCCTGACTTGAAAGATAGAATCCAAAAAATTCTCGGAGAAGAAAAATGAAAGAAATTACTTTTAACAATTTTTACCAGCTTTATCAGAAAGAGGCGCTTTCTGTATTGGATGTGAGAGAAGTAGAGGAATTTGAGGCTCTTCATTTAGAAGATGCTCGTAATTTCCCTCTTAGTCAACTGGCAGATACTTATGAGCAACTAGATAAAACCCAGCCTTACTATGTGATCTGTAAATCAGGTATCCGTTCCGCACGTGCCTGCCAATTTTTAGCAGAACAAGGCTATGAAGTTATCAATGTCAAAGGTGGCATGGATGCTTTAGAATAAGACAAACTCCCTTTGAGACTGAAAATAAAAAAGGTCTCGAAGGGAATTTTTTTGCATTAAAATTCGGAAAATTGAAAACATTTTAGAATTATTTCGTGACAGCCTTTTCTGGCCTTTAATCATGTTATACTAAGAAAGTATTTTATTTTTAATAAGGAGAGTTTATGGCTAAAAAAGGTGCTTTAACAGGATTACTCCTGTTTGGAATATTTTTTGGAGCAGGTAACTTGATTTTCCCTCCAACTCTAGGCGCACAGTCTGGAGAAAACTTCCTTCCTGCCATTGCAGGATTTGTATTTTCAGGTGTTGGGATTGCCGTCCTAACTTTGATTATTGGGACCCTTAATCCTAAGGGGTATATCTATGAAATTTCTAAGAAAATTTCTCCATGGTTTGCGACGATTTATCTTGCAGTTTTGTACTTGTCGATTGGCCCATTCTTTGCCATCCCTCGTACAGCAACGACATCGTTTGAAGTTGGTATTAGTCCACTCTTGGATCAAGCAGATAAAGGTTTAGGTTTGATTGTCTTCACCATTCTCTACTTTGTAGCTGCCTACCTAATCTCGTTGAATCCTTCAAAAATCTTGGATCGTATCGGTCGAATCTTGACTCCAGTTTTTGCCATCTTAATTGTTATTCTGGTTATCCTTGGAGCTTTCAAGTATGGTGGGAATGCACCACAAGCAGCTTCAGGCGCTTATCAAGCTTCAGCCTTTGGTGCAGGTTTCCTTGAAGGATACAATACACTTGACGCGCTTGCTTCTGTTGCCTTTAGTGTGATTGCAGTTCAAACCTTGAAACAACTTGGTTTTTCAAGTAAGAAAGAGTACATTTCAACCATTTGGGTGGTTGGAATCGTTGTAGCACTCGGATTTAGTGCTCTCTACATCGGGCTAGGTTTCTTGGGCAATCATTTCCCAGTAACAGAAGAAGCAATGAAGAGTGGAACTCCGGGAGTTTATATCTTGTCTCAAGCGACTCAAGAAATCTTTGGTTCTACTGCTCAGCTTTTCCTTGCGGCTATGGTAACCGTTACTTGCTTTACAACGACTGTAGGGTTGATTGTATCAACTGCCGAGTTCTTTAACGGACGTTTCCCACAAATCAGCTACAAGGTTTATGCGACTGTCTTTACCTTGATTGGTTTTGCCATTGCAAATCTTGGTTTGAGTGCTATTATTAAGTACTCTGTACCAGTTCTCGTTATTTTGTACCCAATTACGATTGCCATTGTCATGATTGTGATTGTGAATAAGTTTGTCGCTCTTTCAAAACCAGGAATGCAATTAACTGTTGGTATTGTCACAGCCATTGCTATTGCAAGTGTTTTAGGATCTACTTTTAAAGTCGAGGTCCTTGCAAATATCGTGAACGCTCTACCATTTGCGGAGGCTTCTCTGCCATGGTTGGTACCAGCTATTATCGGAATTCTACTTTCTCTTGTTCTTCCAAATAAACAAGAAAGTGAAGCTTTTGAAATGGAATAGAAAAAACTTGGCATCGGCCAAGTTTTTTCTATTTAGTTTTAGTTACTTAGTTTTTTTCTGTATAACCAAGGTCTGTTAACATTTTTTTAGAGGCTTTAAAACTTACGTTTTTTCCAACGCCTGAGTATTCTTCTGGTAAAGCTTTTCTAAGTTCGTCAATGCTTGCAACTGAAAGGTCAATCTCAAGATCTTGTACGACTTTACCATCTTTAACTTCGATTGAGAAAGTTACCCCTTTAAGTCCCTTATAGCCTTTGTAGGTTTCTTCAAGAATACTTTTTACAGCATCTGCAGTATTATTGAGGACTTCAGGATCAGCGACATTATGAGCAGTTTGTTTGACAACATTATCACCGTCAACTGTATAAGTTAAGGTTGATACGACACCAGGCTGAGAATCGTTCACAAAGGTCGCAGTTTTTAATTCGGATTTCTTTTCAGTAGTGCTAGATTCAGAAGTTTTTACTTCAGTCGTTTCTGGTGTAGAAGAGCTAGAAGAAGTGGTTGAGGATTGTTTTGAACATCCCAACAAGAATGCCAAAGGCAAGGCTAAGAAAAGTGTCGTTTTGAAATATTTGTTCATTTTGTATTCCTTTCATCATAATACTTTACTTCATTTTACCATAGATTAATTTTAAAATCAAAGTATTTTAAGTTTTTCTTTTTTGCACATACTACGATGGGAAAAGTGATATAATGGTAACAAGAGGTGAAAAAATGAATCAAACTGTAGAATATATCAAAGAACTAACTGCTATTGCGTCACCAACAGGTTTTACGCGTGAAATTACGAATTATTTAGTTGAGACGCTTGAAAAACTAGGTTATCAACCAATCCGTACTGCTAAAGGTGGTGTCAACGTTACTGTTAAAGGTAAAAATGATGACAAACAACGCTATGTAACTGCCCATGTAGATACCTTGGGTGCCATTGTTCGTGCTGTTAAATCAGATGGTCGTCTCAAGATGGACCGTATCGGTGGCTATCCTTGGAACATGATTGAAGGCGAAAACTGCACGGTCCATGTAGCTAGCACAGGTAAAACCGTATCAGGTACGATTTTGATCCACCAAACTTCTTGTCACGTTTACAAAGATGCTGGAACTGCGGAACGTACACAGGACAATATGGAAGTTCGTTTGGATGAAAAAGTGACCAATGAAAAAGAAACACGCGCACTCGGTATCGAGGTTGGTGATTTTATCAGCTTTGACCCACGAACTGTCGTGACTGAGACAGGCTTTATCAAGTCTCGTCATTTGGATGACAAGGTCAGCGCAGCTATTCTCCTTAATCTCCTCAAAGTCTACAAAGAAGAAGGAATTGAACTTCCTGTCACTACGCATTTTGCTTTTTCAGTCTTTGAAGAAGTGGGGCACGGTGCTAACTCAAGTATCCCTAGTCAAGTTGTCGAATATCTAGCTGTGGATATGGGAGCAATGGGAGATGATCAGCAGACGGATGAGTACACAGTCTCTATCTGTGTTAAGGATGCTTCAGGTCCTTACCACTATGAATTCCGTCAGCATTTGGTAGCTCTCGCAAAAGAGCAAGACATTCCATTTAAGCTAGATATCTATCCATTTTACGGTTCGGATGCTTCGGCAGCGATGTCAGCTGGAGCAGAGGTTAAGCACGCTCTTCTAGGAGCAGGTATTGAATCAAGCCATTCTTATGAGCGTACTCATATTGATTCTGTAGTGGCTACTGAGCGTATGGTGGATGCTTATCTCAAGAGTGAGTTGGTGGACTGAGATGTGCTTGATTTGTGATCGAATTGAACTCATCAAGTCTGGTGACAATCCCTACTTTGTCAAGGAGTTAGAAACAGGATATGTTGTCATCGGAGATCACCAGTATTTTGAAGGTTACACTCTATTCTTAGCCAAGGAACATGTCACAGAACTACATCATCTAGGTCCAAGTGTCAGACTTCAATTTTTAGAGGAAATGAGTCTGGTGCAGGAAGCTGTTTCTAAAGCTTTTTCTGCTGAAAAGATGAATGTAGAGTTGCTTGGAAATGGAGATGCCCATGTCCACTGGCATATTTTCCCTAGACGAGAGGGTGATATGAAGGGACACGGTCTTAATGGACGTGGTCCAGTCTGGTGGGTTCCATGGGAAGAAATGATTGCTGAAGAATATCAGGTTAAGGGAAGCAAATTAGAAGACTTGATTGCAAGATTATCTGAGACTTTAAACCAGATGATTAAATGAAAGGATAACAGATGAAAAAAAGATACCTTATCTTATCAGGATTATTAGCCTTGACATTGGCAGCTTGTTCACAAGAAAAATCATCAACTACAGAGGCTAAGTCTTCTGCAGAGCAAGCAACTGTACAAGAAGGAACCGCGGGAAGTAAGTCTCAGGAAGCTAGTCAAAAGAAAGCAGAAGTGGTTAACAAAGGAGATCACTACAGCATTCAAGGCAAGTACGATGAGATTGTTGTGGCTAATAAGCATTATCCTATGTCAAAAGATTACAATCCTGGAGAAAATCCTACCGCAAAGGCAGAACTGTTAAAACTCATTGCAGCTATGCAGCAAGCAGGTTTCCCAATTAGTGATCACTATAGTGGGTTTAGAAGTTATGAAACTCAAACTCAGCTTTATCAGAACTATGTAAATAAAGATGGCAAGGCTGAAGCTGACCGCTATTCTGCAAGACCTGGTTATAGTGAACACCAAACTGGCTTAGCTTTTGATCTGATTCGAACAAATGGAGAACTAGTCACTGAAGAAAAGGCAGCCCAATGGCTTTTAGACCACGCCGCAGACTATGGCTTTGTCGTTCGTTACCTTAAAGGTAAGGAAAAAGAAACAGGATATATGGCTGAGGAATGGCACCTTCGCTATGTTGGCAAAGAAGCCAAAGAAATTGCAGCAAGTGGCCTCAGTTTGGAAGAGTATTACGGTTTTGAAGGTGGAGACTATGTTGATTAGTCGCAAAACATCTTGCAAGATTACTTAAAATTTGATAAAATGAATAATAATTAAATAGGAATCTGCAAGACTAGTATCTCAGGGGAAGTATCTCAGGGAGGAGAGCCGTGACTGAAAGCTCTCTATATGAAAGCTGGGTGAATTCACTTGCCTATGGATTCAGAATAAAGGTCTGACTTGTCAGATGAAAACGGATGGTACCGCGTGTCAACGCTCCGAGTGGAGTTTTTGGCATGTGGTTTTCTTTTTATCTTACGAGAGACTGATGGAGGAATTATGTCAACTATTGAAGAACAATTAAAAGCGCTTCGTGAAGAAACGCTAGCTAGCTTGAAGCAGATTACTGCTGAAAATGAAAAAGAGATGCAAGAATTGCGTGTCTCAGTCCTTGGTAAAAAAGGGTCACTGACTGAAATCCTTAAAGGGATGAAAGACGTTTCTGCTGAAATGCGCCCTGTTATCGGAAAACACGTCAATGAGGCTCGTGATGTCCTAACAGCTGCCTTTGAAGAAACAGCTAAGCTCTTGGAAGAAAAGAAAGTGGAAGCTCAACTAGCAAGTGAAAGCATTGATGTGACACTTCCAGGACGTCCAGTTGCGACTGGTCACCGTCACGTTCTTACACAAACTAGTGAAGAAATTGAAGATATTTTCATTGGTATGGGTTACCAAGTTGTGGATGGATTTGAAGTTGAGCAAGACTACTACAACTTCGAACGTATGAACCTTCCAAAAGACCACCCAGCCCGTGATATGCAGGACACTTTCTACATCACAGAAGAAATCTTGCTCCGTACCCACACGTCTCCAGTTCAGGCGCGTGCGATGGATGCCCATGATTTTTCTAAAGGTCCTTTGAAGATGATCTCACCAGGACGTGTATTCCGTCGTGATACTGACGATGCGACCCACAGTCACCAATTCCATCAAATCGAAGGCTTGGTTGTTGGGAAAAACATCTCTATGGCTGACCTTCAAGGAACTCTTCAGTTGATTGTGCAAAAAATGTTTGGTGAAGAGCGCCAAATCCGTTTGCGCCCATCTTACTTCCCATTCACAGAGCCTTCTGTTGAGGTTGACGTTTCATGCTTCAAGTGCGGCGGAGACGGCTGTAACGTATGTAAGAAAACTGGTTGGATCGAGATTATGGGTGCCGGTATGGTTCACCCACGTGTCCTTGAGATGAGTGGTATCGATGCGACTGTTTACTCTGGCTTTGCCTTTGGTCTTGGTCAAGAGCGTGTAGCCATGCTTCGCTACGGAATCAACGATATCCGTGGATTCTACCAAGGCGATGTCCGCTTCTCAGAACAGTTTAAATAAGATTGAAACATGAAACACAATCCTATACAGTTCTAGTCATTTCCTCTCGGTGAGAAATGGCAAGAGCTTACTCGAAGAAAAAGAAAGGAATTGAAAAGGTCTCGATTGATGAGATCTTACGATCAGAATTATGTTAGTATCATACAAATGGTTAAAAGAATTGGTGGACATTGATGTGCCATCACAAGAGTTGGCTGAAAAAATGTCAACCACAGGGATCGAAGTAGAAGGTGTGGAATCACCAGCTGCCGGTCTCTCAAAAATTGTTGTCGGTGAGGTCTTGTCTTGTGAAGATGTGCCAGAAACTCACCTCCATGTTTGTCAGGTTAACGTTGGCGAAGAAGAAGCCCGTCAAATCGTTTGTGGAGCACCAAATGTTCGTGCAGGCATCAAGGTTATGGTGGCACTTCCAGGAGCTCGTATCGCTGACAATTACAAAATCAAAAAAGGAAAAATCCGTGGTTTGGAATCTCTCGGAATGATCTGTTCCCTTGGTGAATTGGGAATTTCTGACTCAGTTGTACCAAAAGAATTTGCAGATGGTATCCAAATCTTGCCAGAAAATGCCGTTCCAGGTGAGGAAGTCTTCTCTTACCTAGACTTGGATGATGAAATCATCGAGCTTTCTATCACACCTAACCGTGCAGACGCTCTTTCTATGCGTGGGGTAGCTCACGAAGTAGCAGCTATCTATGACAAGGCAGTCAACTTTAAAGAATTCAGTTTAACAGAAACCAATGAATCTGCAGCAGACGCTCTTTCTGTCAGCATTGAGACAGACAAGGCGCCTTACTATGCCGCTCGTATCTTGGACAATGTGACGATTGCACCAAGTCCACAATGGTTGCAAAACCTCCTCATGAACGAGGGAATCCGTCCAATCAATAACGTAGTGGACGTGACCAACTACATCCTTCTCTACTTTGGTCAACCAATGCACGCCTTTGACTTGGATACCTTTGAAGGGAGTGACATCCGTGTACGTGAAGCACGTGCTGGTGAGAAATTAGTGACCTTGGATGGTGAAGAACGTGAGTTGGAAACAAATGACATAGTCATCACTGTAGCAGACAAGCCAGTAGCTCTTGCAGGTGTCATGGGTGGACAAGCTACAGAAATCTCTGAAAAGTCTACTCGTGTCGTTCTTGAAGTAGCTGTTTTCAATGGCAAATCTATCCGTAAGACAAGTGGTCGTCTCAATCTTCGCTCTGAGTCATCTTCTCGCTTTGAAAAAGGGATCAATGTGGCAACTGTTAACGAAGCCCTTGATGCAGCAGCAAGTATGATTGCTGAGCTTGCAGGTGCAACCGTGCGTAAGGGAATCGTTTCAGCAGGTCAGTTGGATACTTCAGATGTAGAAGTTTCTTCAACCCTTTCTGACGTCAATCGTGTCCTTGGTACTGAGCTTTCCTACGCGGATGTAGAGGATGTCTTCCGTCGTCTTGGCTTCGGTCTTTCTGGAAATGCAGAAAGCTTTACAGTCAGCGTCCCTCGTCGTCGTTGGGATATTACTATTGAAGCTGACCTCTTTGAAGAAATCGCTCGTATCTATGGCTATGATCGCTTGCCAACTAGTCTTCCAAAAGATGATGGAACAGCTGGTGAATTGACTGCGACACAAAAATTGCGCCGTCAAGTTCGTACCATTGCAGAAGGTGCTGGATTGACAGAAATTATCACCTACGCTCTGACAACTCCTGAAAAAGCAGTCGAGTTTACGATTCAGCCAAGTCATTTGACAGAATTGATGTGGCCAATGACTGTGGACCGTTCAGTTCTCCGTCAAAATATGGTTTCAGGTATTTTGGATACAGTTGCCTACAACGTAGCACGTAAGAATAAAAACTTGGCTCTTTATGAGATTGGAAAAGTTTTCGAGCAAATCGGTAATCCAAAAGAAGAATTGCCAAATGAAATCAATAGCTTTGCCTTTGCCTTGACTGGCTTAGTTGCTGAAAAAGACTTCCAAACAGCAGCTGTCCCAGTTGACTTCTTCTATGCCAAGGGAATTTTGGAAGCCCTCTTTGCTCGCTTGGGTCTTGAAGTGACTTATACAGCAACCTCTGAAATCGCTAGCCTTCACCCAGGACGTACAGCCTTGATTTCACTCGGTGATCAAGTAGTCGGTTTCCTCGGTCAAGTGCACCCTGTGACGGCTAAGGCTTACGATATTCCAGAGACTTATGTAGCTGAGCTTAACCTTTCAGCTATTGAAGAAGCCCTTCAACCAGCAGCAGCCTTTGTGGAAATTACTAAATTCCCAGCAGTCAGCCGTGATATCGCTCTTCTCCTCAAGGCAGAAGTGACTCACCAAGATGTGGTTGATGCCATCAAATCTGCAGGCGTGAAACGTTTGACAGCTATCAAACTCTTTGATGTCTTCTCAGGTGAAAAACTAGGACTTGGTATGAAGTCAATGGCATATAGCTTGACCTTCCAAAATCCAGAAGATAGCTTGACTGATGAAGAAGTCGCACGCTACATGGAAAAAATCCAAGCATCACTTGAAGAAAAAGTGAATGCAGAAGTGCGTTAACAGTCTAAAATCCATCCTTCGGGGTGGATTTTTTAGTACAAAAAATCATCAAGCTTCAGCCTGATGATTGAATCAAATTGACGGGGAAACAACTCCTTTTTAATACTGTTACAAGATGATCAGACATCGATATTTTTTGTCATCCAATCAGCTATGAAGTGATAGGTATCGTTTCGATTATTCTCGTTTAGAATTTCGTGACGAGCATCTTCAACTAATCGAAGGCTTACTTTCGAATGTGAAGCCTTTAGGAGTTTTACAAATCTTTCTATACCTTTACCATTTTCTCCCAGAGGGTCTTCTTGTCCTGAAATAACGAGAATGGGGAGTTGAGCTGGAATCTCATCGATTACCTGCTTACTAGCTACTTGATTAGAGAAGTAAAAAATGGATCTGTACATAGGAATAGTAGGGATGAATTGACAGAATGAATCCTTCAGATAAGCTTGGTTAGATTCTTCATTTTTTGAAAGCCAATCTACGGATGTTTTAGGATTTTTAATACTACGGTTAAAACTGTCAGTGGACAGGTAGGTTAGAAGTTTACTACGGTGTTTATTCCCTTTTATAAGTCGGATGCATTCTGTTAGGATGAGAGCAAATCGAGTTAGAAACTGAGGTTGTTGACCAGTCGCCATGATAATCAAGGCATTGATAGGTGGTTTTCGTTTAGCTACATAATAGCGACACATAAGAGAACCCATAGAATGCCCTAGAAGGACGATTGGAAATCCTGGATAGCTTTCTTGAATGAAGGAGGTCACTCTTTCAATATCATCGATGAGTTCCTCGGGAGATTCAGGAAAGACTCCGAGTTGACTTGAATTTTGAGCAGTAAAACCATGGCCGAGATGATCATGGCCGATAACAGTAAAGCCTTCGTTATTCATGGCTAGAGCAAATTCTTCATATCGTTCTACGTATTCAACCATCCCATGTACAAGCTGAAGAACTGCTTTTGGCTGTTCAGCTTCCCAAATGATTAAGCTATTGTTGTTTGGTTCGAGTTTAAGTCTTTTTTTCATATCAGATTCCTTGCCTATGATAATCTATAGTCTATCAAAAATATACCATAAAATAGCACGATAAGCTAGGCAGGATAATGAAGATTAGTAGTAACAATTCAGGACTGAAAATGAACATTTGAGGACATAGCCAACGGATTTATCAAGAAATGAGTATAATAAATTTATCACTTAAAATCTGGGGATAAAATACTTGGCGAAGAGCCAATAAAATACCAATTCAGTAAATATCCTTTTAAAAACAAAGATTTAAAAATGTACATAAATCATTGTAAAAGCTATCAAAAAGGAGTATAATGAGTGCAATAAATTTCGGAGGTGGATGATGCTCGAAGTAAGGAATCTAGAGAAAAGTTTTGGGCCTAAGCAAGTTTTGTTTGATGTTAACTTTCAAGCAAGACCAGGGCGTATTTTGGGGCTGGTTGGGAAAAATGGAGCTGGGAAAACAACTATTTTTCACAGTATTTTGAAATTTTTAGACTATCAAGGGGAGATTGAGCTTGATGGTCAAGATATTCGTCAGGAGACCTATGCTCGCATTGGTTATCTCCCTGAAGAACGTAGTCTTATGCCTAAATTGACAGTCCTTGAACAAGTTCGTTACTTGGCGACCCTAAAAGGCATGGATACCAAGGAAATCAAAGAAAAACTCCCTCAATGGATGGAAAAACTGGAAGTCAAGGGAAAACTGACGGACAAGATTAAGAGTCTCTCAAAAGGAAATCAACAGAAAATTCAACTGATCATTACTCTGATTCATGAGCCAGACTTGATTATCCTAGATGAGCCTTTTAGTGGCTTGGATCCAGTCAATACCGAACTCCTTAAGCAGGTTATCCTAAAAGAAAAAGAACGTGGCGCGACTATTATCTTTTCTGACCATGTCATGACCAATGTCGAAGAACTTTGTGATGATATCCTCATGATTCGTGATGGGCGTGTCGTCTTGCATGGACCGGTTCAAGAGGTTCGCAATCAATACGGGAAAACACGACTTTTTGTTTCAAGTGAACGAAGCAAGGAAGAACTGGAGAATCTTCCTCATGTTAAACAGGTTAGCTTGACCAAGCAAGGTAGTTGGAAGTTGATTTTAGATGATGAAAGTGCTGGTAGGGAACTCTTCCCAATCTTGACTCAAGGTCAATATATCGCGACCTTTGACCAACAAGCGCCGACAATCGATGAAATCTTTAAATTAGAATCAGGGGTGGAAGTATGAGAAATATGTGGGTTGTAATTAAAGAAACCTATTTAAGACATGTCAAGTCGTGGAGTTTCTTCTTTATGGTGATTTCGCCTTTCCTCTTTTTAGGTCTATCTGGAGGAATTGGTGTTCTCCAAGGTTCTTCCTTGGCTCAAAATAGTAAGGTAGCAGTAGTTAGTTCTGTTCCTCTTGTTACAGAAGAACTTAAATCGACCAATGGTCTTAACTTTGACTATAAGGATGAAGCAAGTGCCCAAGCTGCTATCAAGGATGAGAAAATAAAAGGCTATCTAACCATTGACCAGGAGAATAGTGTCCTCAAGGCAGTCTATCATGGTGAGACTTCATTAGAGAGTGGCATTAAGTTAGCAGTGACCGCTAAGTTGAATGAACTCCAATCCCAACTCAACCGTTCAGAAGCAAATTTGTCTCAGGAACAGGAAAAACTCTTGGCTCAAACAATTCAATTCACAGAACAGATTGATGAAGCCAAGGAAAATAAAAAGATGGTCCAAACCTTTGCGGCTGCAGGACTGGGTTTCTTCCTCTATATGATTTTGATTACTTATGCTAGTGTTACTGCTCAGGAAGTAGCCAGCGAGAAAGGAACCAAAATCATGGAAGTGGTCTTCTCAAGCATTCGTGCTAGCCATTATTTCTACGCCCGCATGATTGCCTTACTTCTAGTCATTTTGACTCATATTGGTATTTATGTTGTAGGTGGTCTTGGAGCTATTTTCTTCTTTAAGGATATGCCTATCTTGGCTAATTCAGGTATTCTAAATCACTTGGGAGAAGCCTTTTCGATCAATACCTTATTGTTTGTCTTGGTTAGTCTCTTTATGTATGTGGTCTTGGCTGCCTTCTTAGGTTCTATGGTTTCACGACCTGAAGACTCTGGTAAGGCCTTATCGCCTTTGATGCTTTTGATTATGGTAGGTTTCATTGGGGTAACTGTATTAGGAACTTCTGGTGATAATTTAATCTTGAAAATCGGTTCTTACATTCCATTCGTCTCAACCTTCTTTATGCCTTTCAGAGCTATCAATGGTTATGCAAATGGACTAGAAGCTTGGATTTCGCTTGCTATAACGGTTATTTTTGCAGTTACTGCAACAGCTTTTATTGGACGTATGTATGCTAGTTTGGTTCTTCAAACGGATGATTTAGGAATTTGGAAAACCTTTAAACGAGCTTTAAGTTATAAATAAAGTATCGGACCTGTGAGTGTATCTCCCAGGTCTTTTATACTCTTCGAAAATCTCTTCAAACCACATCAGCTTCCATCTACAACCTCAAAACAGTGTTTTGAGCAGCCTGTGGCTAGCTTCCTAGTTTGCTCTTTGATTTTCATTGAGTATTAATTAGCTGAAATATTTCACATTTATTTCTCCTAAACCTTTGACTATTAGGCAAAATTATCGTACAATAAAGAGTACATGATAAAATGAGATCAGAGTTTATCCACTCTGGCGTTAGTAGTAAAAAATGAGGAGAAACGCTTTGGAATTAGAAGTATTTGCTGGGCAAGAAAAAAGTGAACTATCTATGATTGAGGTGGCTCGTGCCATCTTGGAACTCCGTGGTCGTGATCACGAAATGCATTTTAGTGATTTAGTTAATGAAATCCAAAACTATCTCGGTACCTCTAATAGCGATATTCGTGAAGCTTTGCCTTTGTTCTACACAGAGTTGAACTTTGACGGTAGCTTTATCTCACTTGGAGATAACAAATGGGGTCTTCGTTCATGGTATGGAGTTGATGAAATCGATGAGGAAATCATTGCTCTTGAGGAAAGTGATGATGAAGAAGTAGCACCTAAGGCTAAGAAAAAACGTGTCAACGCCTTCATGGATGGTGATGCAGATGCTATTGATTACAGTGCAGATGATCCAGAAGATGAGGATGCATACGAAGAAGATCCAGCTCTTTCTTATGATGATGAAAATCCAGATGATGAGAAGAATGAAGTGGAAGCCTACGATGCTGAAATCAATGAAATCGCCCCAGATGATCTAGATGAAGAAGTCGATCTTAATGAAGAGGACGACGAAGACTCTGAGGAAGAGGAAGAATAAAAATAAAGAGGAGTTGGAGCTGGAATCGGTCTATCAAGTCTCGATTTTCTAGTTCCAGCTTTTTATGTATTAGTTTGAATGAGTTATGCAAAATAGAATGCCAAGTCAACGATTTGTTCTATTTGACAAATGCTTCATTTTGAGGTAATATATTGTTCGGGCACCTCTTTTAGAGGTCGGAGCTCCCTAGTTATTAGGGAGCTATTTTTGTTTTCCCAGGAAGATTTTCTTCTTGGGGTGTAGTTATTGATGAAGGTCTTGTTTTCTCAATCCCCTGTTAGTAAACAAGACCTTGAGCATTTTAGAAAGAGGAATCTATGTCTACGAAATATATTTTTGTCACTGGTGGTGTGGTATCGTCTATTGGGAAAGGGATCGTTGCAGCGAGCCTTGGGCGCCTTTTGAAAAACCGTGGTTTGAAGGTGACCATTCAAAAATTTGACCCTTATATCAATATTGACCCAGGAACCATGAGCCCTTACCAGCACGGAGAAGTATTTGTAACAGATGATGGGGCTGAGACAGATTTGGACTTGGGTCACTATGAACGTTTCATCGATATCAACCTCAATAAATACTCAAACGTGACAACTGGTAAAATCTACAGCGAAGTTCTTCGTAAGGAACGCCGCGGTGAATATTTGGGTGCAACTGTCCAAGTTATTCCTCATATTACAGATGCTTTGAAAGAAAAAATCAAGCGTGCTGCTCTTACGACAGACTCTGATGTCATTATTACAGAGGTTGGTGGAACAGTCGGCGATATCGAGTCCCTTCCATTCTTAGAAGCTCTTCGTCAGATGAAGGCAGATGTGGGTGCAGATAATGTCATGTATATCCATACGACCTTGCTTCCTTACCTCAAGGCAGCTGGTGAAATGAAAACCAAACCAACTCAACACTCTGTCAAAGAATTGCGTGGTCTGGGAATCCAGCCTAATATGTTGGTCATCCGTACTGAAAAGCCAGCTGGACAAGGAATTAAAAATAAACTAGCCCAGTTCTGTGATGTGGCACCAGAAGCAGTTATTGAGTCCTTGGATGTGGATCATCTTTACCAAATCCCACTTAATCTGCAAGCACAAGGTATGGACCAAATCGTCTGTGACCATTTGAAAATAGATGCACCTGCAGCAGATATGACAGAGTGGTCAGCTATGGTTGACAAGGTTATGAACCTCAAAAAACAAGTCAAGATTGCCCTTGTTGGTAAGTATGTTGAGTTGCAAGATGCCTATATCTCCGTTGTTGAAGCCTTGAAACACTCTGGTTATGCCAATGATGCAGAAGTCAAGATTGATTGGGTCAATGCTAACGATGTGACAGCTGACAATGTGGCAGAACTCCTATCTGATGCTGACGGAATCATCGTGCCAGGTGGTTTTGGTCAACGTGGAACAGAAGGCAAGATTGAAGCGATTCGCTATGCGCGTGAAAATGATGTACCAATGCTGGGAGTCTGCTTGGGTATGCAGTTGACCTGTATCGAATTTGCCCGTAATGTCTTAGGTCTTGAAGGAGCTAATTCAGCAGAGCTAAATCCTGATACCAAATACCCTATCATCGATATCATGCGTGATCAGATTGATGTTGAGGACATGGGTGGTACCCTTCGTTTGGGACTTTATCCTTCTAAGCTAAAACGTGGTTCTAAGGCAGCGGCAGCTTATCATAACAAAGAGGTGGTGCAACGCCGTCACCGTCACCGTTATGAGTTTAACAATGCCTTCCGTGAACAGTTTGAAGGAGCAGGTTTTGTCTTTTCAGGCGTTTCACCAGACAATCGCTTGGTCGAAATTGTTGAAATTCCAGAAAACAAATTCTTTGTGGCTTGTCAGTACCACCCAGAGCTTTCAAGTCGTCCAAACCGCCCAGAAGAACTCTACACTGCTTTTGTAACAGCAGCTGTCGAAAATAGTAAATAGTCATGATTAAACCTTTGAGAGTCATCTCAGAGGTTCTTCCTATATACATTTAGGATATCTCTTGCAAAAAAATAACATAGTGATATAATTAACATGGATAAAAACAGGAGGGAATCTCATGAAAAAAATCACACTATTTAGTTTGTCTTTAGCAGGTTTAGCTTTACTAGCTTTTCCTCATTCAGGAAAGGCCTTCGAGCTTGAAGAAGAGTGGGTCATTAAGGGTGGTGTTCAATATCAAGATGGCAAAATTCTTCGATTTGAAAATGGACATGAAGTAGATATCAAAGTCTTAGATTTGCCCAAAAACGAAAAAATTGAATGGAAAGTCACTTTAAATGGTCAAGATCAGACTGTCAATTTTCTAGGTCAAGAAAAGGACAAGTCTATGGTCGGTACAGAGGGGCGTTACCTGAATTTCTACGTACCTTATGGCTACAGAGGAGATATCAAAGTAGAAGCCAAGAGTGGAAATGAAACAAAGACCTGGTCCACTAAAGTAGTTGATGATGTATATAATGACGGTGGAAAGAGTGGTTACTTCCGTATTGACGAATCAAATGATCAACACACCTACCTTGATGCAAAATGGGACTATCAAACCAAGACCTACACTGCTACCTTACCAGAGACTGTCAATGGTCAAAAAGTATTTGCTTGGGCAGACGACTATGAAGAATTGAAACTTCAAAAACCAGGAGTTATTAGTCATTCCTACAGGGGAGCAGGAGCCTTCAAAATACTTTATCCGATTGTAAAAGCAGAAAGCTGGCTAAAATCTAAACAAAACTGGTACTATCAAAAACAAGGACAACTAGTTAAAGATGCTTGGATTAAGGATCAGGGAACATGGTACTTTATGGATGATGAAGGGGTTATGTTTAATCAAACATGGCTATACCAAGGTGGTAGCTGGTATGCCTTTAAATCATCAGGAGCTATGATTTCAGCTGATTGGTTATATGATAACGGCTCTTGGTATTACCTAAAAGACTCAGGTTCAATGGCGACAGGCTGGCTTAAAGATGGTGGTACTTGGTATTATCTAAAAGACTCAGGTTCAATGGCGACAGGCTGGCTTAATGATGGTGGTACTTGGTATTATCTAAAAGACTCAGGTTCAATGGCAACAGGCTGGATTAAAGATAATGGTAAGTGGTACTATCTGGCTTCATCTGGTAATATGCTTAGCAATACACGCACGCCAGATGGCTATTATGTAGATGCCAGTGGCGCTTGGAAATAAATGTTAAACAGAGAAAGTCTACTGAGGAGGTAGATTTTCTTTTTTTCATTTTCACAATTATGAAAATCTGGAAAAAGGACATTATTTTTGGTAAGATAAGGGTATGGATTTTGAAAAAATTGAACAAGCATATACCTATTTACTAGAAAATGTCCAAATCATCCAAAATGATTTGACGACAAATTTTTACGATGCCTTGATTGAGCAAAATGGGATCTATCTGGATGGTCAGACAAATCTGGAAGATGTCAAGAAAAATAATCAAGCATTAAAACGATTGGCTCTTCGAAAAGAAGAGTGGTTACGAACCTACCAATTCTTGTTAATGAAGGCAGCGCAAACAGAACCTCTACAAGCAAATCACCAGTTTACACCAGACGCCATTGGTCACTTGATGATTTTTCTGATGGAGCAACTGTGGCCTGCTGAAAATCTAAGTTTATTAGAGTTGGGTTCTGGGATGGGAATTCTGGGTGCTAGCTTCTTAACGTCCATGAACAAAAAGGTAGATTACCTTGGGATTGAACTAGATGACCTCTTGATTGATCTAGCTGCAAGCATGGCTGAAGTTATGGATCTTCAAATGGGCTTTGTCCAAGGAGATGCAGTACGTCCACAAGTATTAAAAGAAAGTGCTATTATTGTGAGCGACCTCCCGATTGGCTACTACCCAGACGATCAGATCGCTTCACGTTACCAAGTGGCAGCAAAAGATGAACATACTTACGCTCATCATCTATTAATGGAGCAATCTCTCAAGTATCTGAAGACGGGAGGCTATGCTATTTTCCTTGCTCCAACAGATCTTTTGACGAGTCCTCAGAGTGAACTTTTGAAATCATGGCTCACTGACCAGGCTCAACTAGTGGCAATTATTGCTTTACCAGAGGATCTATTCGCTCAAGGAGCCCAGTCTAAGACCATTTTTGTTTTGCAAAAGAAGGTGGGAGAAGGGACAGAGCCATTCGTTTATCCACTTACTAGTCTTCGGGATCCTGAAATTTTGTTGGAATTTAAGGAAAATTTTCAAAATTGGTGTCAAGAACATGAAATCTAGTATAAATTTTGATATAATAGTTGAAAACGCTTAAAAAAGGGGAAACATTATGACAAAAACCATTGCAATTAACGCTGGAAGCTCTAGCTTGAAATGGCAACTTTACCAAATGCCAGAAGAAAAAGTGCTTGCAAAAGGGTTGATTGAGCGAATTGGATTGAAAGATTCTATTTCTACAGTTAAGTTCGATGGTCGCTCAGAACAACAAGTCCTTGACATTGACAACCATACTTTGGCAGTTAAGATTTTGCTTGATGACTTGATTCGTTTTGATATTATTAAATCTTATGATGAAATTACTGGTGTTGGACACCGTGTCGTTGCAGGTGGAGAGTACTTCAAAGAGTCTACAGTCGTGGAAGGTGATGTAATTGAAAAAGTTGAAGAGTTAGGTCTTCTTGCTCCATTGCACAATCCTGCGAATGCTGCGGGTATTCGTGCCTTCAAAGAATTGTTGCCAGATATTACGAGTGTCGTTGTTTTTGATACTTCCTTCCATACAACAATGCCAGAGAAAGCTTATCGCTATCCTCTACCAACAAAATATTACACAGAAAACAAGGTTCGTAAGTACGGAGCCCATGGAACTAGCCATCAGTATGTCGCTCAAGAAGCAGCCAAGGTTTTGGGGCGTCCACTTGAAGAGTTGAAGTTAATCACCTGTCACATCGGTAATGGTGCTTCTATTACAGCTGTTAAGGGTGGGAAATCTGTTGATACCTCAATGGGATTCACTCCACTTGGTGGTGTAATGATGGGGACTCGTACAGGGGATATTGACCCAGCCATCATTCCTTATTTAATGCAATATACAGAGGACTTTAACAAACCTGAGGACATCAGTCGTATCCTCAATCGTGAGTCAGGATTGATGGGGGTTTCTGGTAAATCTAGTGATATGCGTGACGTGATTGCTGCTATGGATGCAGGAGATCATGATGCTACTTTGGCTTATGAAATGTATGTTGACCGTATCCAAAAACATATTGGTCAATACCTTGCAGTCCTAAATGGAGCAGATGCTATTATTTTCACAGCAGGTATCGGTGAAAATTCTACTAATGTACGTGAAGATGTTATTTCAGGGATTTCTTGGTTCGGTTGCGATGTAGATCCAGAGAAAAATGTCTTTGGTGCAACCGGAGATATTTCGACAGATGCAGCAAGTGTACGTGTACTGGTAATTCCAACGGATGAAGAATTGGTCATTGCGCGTGACGTTGAACGTTTGAAAAAATAACAGATTAAAAAAATCGACCTTTCTTATTGAAGGTCGATTTTTTTGATCTAGGAAAACTACCATTTAGTCAGTGAAACTTCGCCACTATTGAGCCAAATCTTTTCACCCTTTGCTAATTCTATCTGCAGTTGTCCTTGGTCAGAGATGTCACAGGCTTTTCCTGTGAATATTTCTTGATCCTTCTTGAAGGAAATCTCTTTTCCTAAAACGATTGAGCGATTTTTATAGAGATAGAGGAGTTCATCGGCTTCTGTTTCGTAGAAACATTTCCAAATTTCAGCAATCAATTCATTGCGAGTAATGGGAGTATGTTGAGAAAATAAGCTTCCAGCTTTAGTTTGTAGATTCTTGGGAAATTCAGCGATAGAAAAGTTGATCCCGACCCCAATGATAACATCTGTAACGAGTCCAGTTTCGACAGAGGTAATGGCTTCTGTTAGAATACCAGCAATTTTTTTCTGGTTCAGATAAATGTCATTGACCCACTTGATATCCACGTCGATTAAACTAAGGTTTTTGATAGCCTTGTAGATAGCTCCAGCTGTTAGAAGTGTATAGGCTGGAAGATTCTGATAAGGGAGATTAGGCTGTAGGTGAAGGGACATGTAAATCCCCCCCTTATCTGGAGAATAATAGGGACGTTGAAAACGACCGCGTCCCATGGTTTGGCTAGTGGAAAGGTAGAGTTTATCCCCTTTGGCACCAGCTTCCATAGCCTCTTTAGCATCAGTTTGGGTAGATTTTGTTGAGGGTTTAAACTGGACAGTAATGGGACTATTCGCTTCGATTTCCTGAGGCAAGATAAGGTCTCCGTCCAGAAGTTTATACCCACGGTTTTTGACACTGTCAATCTCCAGTCCCTCTTGCTGGAGACGTTGGATAGCTTTCCATACGGAAGTTCGAGATAGATTTAATCTCTCAGCTATTTTTTCTCCGCTTAGATAATCAGTCTCAGTAATTAGTATTTTATAGACTTCTTGGTAGGATTTCATGCTAGACCCTTTCTGGAATAATTAGATTTATTGTACCATATTTTTAAAAAAGGGATAGCGATTTTCAAGTAATCTTAGCTAACTATAAAATTTTACCCAGTTTTAGTTAGGAGTATAGAGGTAAAGAGGTTTTCAAATCGCTTGAAAAATGGTAAAATGTTTTAATAGCTTATTTATCTGAATGTGATATTCAGAAGGAAAGGATCTGTTGTGAAATCAATAGGTGTCATTGAAAAGTTAAAAAGTTTATCGAAACAAGAAGGACTTCTTTTAGGAGTTATTCTGAGTATTTTTCTCCCTTTTTATCTTTTTGTTATTATTTTTATCTCTTACTTACTTTGGTTAGTATATACTGGGGAGATGAAGGGGATCTTGAAACGTTTGTCTCAACACCCTGTTTTGCTCTTTTTTATTGCCTATAGCACTGCAATTTCTCTTCTAGCACAAAATGTGATGGGAGTAGTTGCCTCAGTTGCAATGTTTCTGTTTGCAATCTTCTTTTACTATTACCAATCTCAATTGACTCCTAAATTTTTCAGGTTGACGATTGAAGGAGTTTTAGCCTCGAGTGTCTTGGCAGCAGTCTTTGCAGCCTTGGAACATTTCCAAATTGTAAAGAAATTTGATTATACTTTCCTCTCACCAAGAATGCAGGTTTGGCATCAAAATCGAGCGGAAGTTGCCTTCTTTAATCCCAATTACTATGGAATTATCTGTTGTTTCTGTATCATGATTGGTTTTTATCTGATTAGCACAACTAAGTTAAGGTGGTTACGAATCTTTTCTATGATTGCCATCTTTGCTAATTTATTCGGTTTAAACTTTACGCAGAATCGTACAGCTTTTCCAGCCATTATCTTTGGAGCGATTATTTATCTCTTCACAACCATTAAGAACTGGCGTGCTTTCTGGCTTAGTATAGGAGTTTTTGGGGTTGGTTTAGCCTTTCTATTTTCTAGTGATTTAGGTGTTCGAATGGGAACCTTAGATTCATCTATGGAAGAGCGTGTTTCTATCTGGAATGCTGGAATGGCCTTGTTTAAGCAAAATCCATTCTGGGGTGAAGGACCGCTAACCTACATGCACTCTTTCCCTCGTATTGGAGCACCTTATCATGAACATGCTCATAGTATTTATATAGATACGATTTTGAGTTATGGAGTTGTTGGTACCGTTCTCTTGGGGATTGCTTCTGCCACTCCGGTACGAATGTTGATTGATATGAGTCAAGTACCTAGTAAGCGTCCTATCCTTGGACTTTACCTCTCTTTCTTGACAGTAGTAGCTGTGCACGGAATTTTTGATTTGGCTCTCTTTTGGCTTCAATCATCCTTTATTTTCCTTTTAGTGATGTGTAGTTTACCACTAAAACATAGTATGATTGATGAATTAGTTGATTAAGAAAAAGATAGTAGAAACTAACATTTTCTACTATCTTTTTTTCATTCAATTATTGAATAGCTTGAACCAAGTCTTCAGCTTGTTGTTTTAGTGAAGTAGCAACACTGTCTTCAAGGACTAATTTGCCATCTACCCAAGCAGAATCGTTGACACGAGCTGCAGTGAATTCACCAACAACTTGTGTACGGATGAATGGCAAGAGGTCTTTGTAGATTGCAAAGAGTTGTTCATGACCTGCATTGGCTACAGATGATACTGTTACAATCTTATCTTGAAGAGCAGATGCTCCGCGTGTATCAGACAAGTCAATTGCGCGTGAAAGCCAGTCAAGCAAGTTTTTCACTGTTCCAGGAATTGAGAAGTTGTAAACTGGAGAGAAAATCCAGATAGCATCAGCAGCTAGAACAGCTTCACGAGCAGCTGCTACAGCTGGAAGAGTTGGAACTTCAAGTTCTTGATTAAAAAGTGGGATTGCTGAGTAGTCAAGGTAGCTAACCTCAGCTTTATCTGCAAGAGCTTTTTCAGCTTCTAGAGCCATTTGGTGGTTGAAAGAACCTTCACGAAGTGAACCAACGATAAATAATACTTTTTTAGACATAGGGAGTCTCCTTTAGATTTTAATCAGAGTTATCTCTGTTGTTATAAACAATGTTACAACAAAAGGAAATCATTTGCAAGAAATCTGCTCAGAAAATAAAAATCGATGATAGTCAAGATTATTTTTAGGAGTAGAGATTATGAAAAGTCTGTGAAATCAATGATTCAAGCGTCATATACTCCTGTCATAAGAGAAGTTCCGAGCCAAATCCTCCTCCTTTATTCACTTGTAATTCACTTGGATAGATGGTAAAATAGACGAGTGAAAATGAGACAGAAAAAAGAAAAAAATTCCTTATTATTTCAGTACAGCATTGGCTTGACCCTGTTGGCTCTAGTTGTGACTTCTTCCTTTCTCTATTTGGTATGGCTCAGTATGAAACCTTATCAAACTGCAAAAGTTGAAGGGGAAAAACTTGCCAAGCAGTATGCGAATCTAGAAACGGTTAGCCAGGTTGATATCTTTAATGGTTTAGAAAGCTATTATAGTGTTCTTGGTCAAGATAAGAATCAGAAACCAGTTGCTGTTTTAATAGAGAAAAGTAATAACAATATTTACGTATATCAACTAGAAAATGGTACTTCACAAGAAAAAGCAGAAGCAGTTGTTAGAGAAAAAGGAGCAACTGAAATTGATACGGTTACCTTTGGACGCTATGCTGAAAAGCCTGTTTGGGAAATCAAGTCTGGTGGAGACTATTATCTAGTAGATTTTGAAACTGGTGCCCTAATCGAAAAGGAGAAGCTATGAAATTATCTAAACGTGTCTTAGAAATGGAAGAAAGTGTCACTCTGGCTAGTGATGCAAGAGCAAAGAAGTTAAAGGCTGAAGGAAAAGATGTACTTTTCTTAACTTTAGGTCAGCCCGATTTTCATACTCCTGAAAATATTCAAGATGCTGCTGTTGCAGCCATTCGAGATGGACGTGCTTCTTTCTATACAGTAGCTTCAGGTTTGCCTGAGTTAAAAGCAGCAGTCAATACCTATTTTGAGCGTTATTATGGTTATTCCGTAGCGGCTAACGAAGTCACTTTTGCTACAGGTGCAAAATTCTCACTCTACACTTTCTTTATGGCTGTGGTTAATCCTGGAGATGAGGTCATCATTCCTACTCCTTACTGGGTCAGCTATGGTGACCAAGTTAAAATGGCTGGTGGTGTTCCAGTCTTTGTTCAAGCCAAAGAAGACAATCACTTTAAAGTAACAGTGGAGCAATTAGAAGCAGCTCGTACAGATAAGACCAAGGTTTTGGTTCTCAATTCCCCATCTAATCCTACCGGTATGATCTATTCTCGTGAGGAACTCTTGGCCATTGGAAATTGGGCTGTTGAACATGACATTCTCATCCTAGCAGATGATATTTATGGACGCTTGGTCTATAACGGTAATGAGTTTGTGCCAATCTCTAGTCTATCAGAAGCGATTCGCAAACAAACCATTGTTATCAATGGTGTGTCTAAGGCCTATGCTATGACAGGTTGGCGGGTAGGTTATGCAGTGGGTGATCCAGAAATCATCGCTGCCATGAGTAAACTAACAGGTCAAACGACTTCAAACCTGACTGCGGTATCTCAATATGCAACGATTGAAGCGTTAACTGGACCTCAAGACTCTGTAGAAACCATGCGTCAGGCTTTCGAGGAACGTTTGAATACCATCTATCCACTCTTGTGTGAAGTCCCTGGCTTTGAGGTTGTCAAACCACAAGGAGCTTTCTATCTCTTCCCAAATGTTAAAAAAGCCATGGAAATGAAAGGTTATAGCGATGTAACAGCATTTACAACGGCTATCCTTGAGGAAGTTGGTCTGGCCTTGATTACAGGAGCCGGATTTGGAGCACCAGAAAATGTTCGTCTCAGCTATGCGACAGACTTGGATACCCTTAAAGAAGCCATTCGTTGTTTGCACCAATTTATGGAAAAATAAGAAGTTAAACCTCCGTCCTTTTGGCGGAGGTTTTTGTAGCTAAAAACTTATGAATTTCTGTTAAACTAGCTAGCTATCAGGCATTATTTGTGGTACAATAGTGGGTAATAATGTCTTTGGACAAGTTAAACGAAAAAAGGAAGATAAATGATGACAAAACGTGTAACAATTATCGAAGTAAAAGATTACGTTGGTCAAGAAGTCACTATCGGTGCTTGGGTTGCCAACAAATCAGGAAAAGGGAAAATTGCCTTCTTACAATTGCGTGATGGAACAGCCTTTTTCCAAGGTGTAGCTTTTAAACCAAACTTTATCGAAAAATTTGGAGAAGAAGTAGGTCTTGAAAAATTTGACACCATCAAACGTCTAAGTCAAGAAACATCTGTTTTCGTGACAGGGATTGTTAAAGAAGACGAGCGTTCTAAATTTGGTTACGAATTGGATATTACAGACATCGAAGTGATCGGTGAATCTCAAGATTACCCAATCACTCCAAAAGAGCACGGAACAGACTTCTTGATGGATAACCGTCACTTGTGGCTACGCTCTCGTAAGCAAGTAGCGGTCATGCAAATCCGTAACGCTATTATCTATGCGACTTATGAGTTCTTCGATAAGAATGGCTTCATGAAGTTTGATAGCCCAATTCTTTCAGGAAATGCTGCAGAAGATTCAACTGAACTGTTTGAAACAGACTACTTTGGAACACCAGCCTACTTGAGTCAATCTGGTCAGCTTTACCTTGAAGCTGGTGCTATGGCCCTTGGTCGTGTCTTTGACTTTGGTCCAGTATTCCGTGCTGAAAAATCAAAAACTCGCCGTCACTTGACTGAATTCTGGATGATGGATGCTGAGTACTCATACTTGACACACGATGAGTCACTTGACTTGCAAGAAGCTTATGTAAAAGCCCTTCTTCAAGGTGTTCTTGACCGTGCGCCTCAAGCCTTAGAAACTTTGGAACGTGATACAGAGCTCTTGAAACGTTACATTGCAGAGCCATTTAAACGCATCACTTACGATCAAGCTATTGACCTCTTGCAAGAGCATGAAAATGATGAAGATGCTGACTACGAGCATTTGGAGCATGGTGATGACTTTGGTTCACCACACGAAACGTGGATTTCAAACCACTTTGGTGTGCCAACATTTGTCATGAACTATCCAGCAGCCATCAAGGCCTTCTACATGAAACCAGTTCCTGGAAATCCAGAGCGCGTGCTTTGTGCAGACTTGCTTGCTCCAGAAGGTTACGGAGAAATCATCGGTGGCTCTATGCGTGAGGAAGATTATGATGCCCTTGTCGCTAAGATGGATGAACTTGGTATGGATCGTACAGAATATGAATTCTACCTTGACCTTCGTAAATACGGTACTGTACCACACGGTGGATTTGGTATCGGTATCGAACGTATGGTAACCTTTGCAGCAGGAACAAAACACATCCGTGAAGCTATCCCATTCCCACGTATGTTGCATCGTATCAAACCTTAATAACTATAAAAACGCCGTCTGGCGTTTTTATACTCTTCGAAAATCAAATTCAAACTACGTCAGCTTCACCTTGCCGTACTCAAGTACAGCCTGCGGCTAGCTTCCTAGTTTGCTCTTTGATTTTCATTGAGTATTACTTTAAATGAAAGAGGTGGAGAAAATGTAGGCAACTCTAAGTAAGTCTTTTAGAAAAACTCATATTATATATTGAAAGAGAGAAAACGATGTTTAAAAGAACTTACAAACGCAATATTCCACTCCTAGCAGGTCTGGAATTCACTTCTTATTTTGGAATTACCAGTTTTTGGATTTTATTTTTTATCCAAAATGGTCTTTCCTTACTTCAAATCGGTCTATTAGAGAGTATCTTTCATGGGACAAGTCTCTTATGTGAAATCCCATCTGGTATGTTGGCCGATCGATTTAGCTACAAGACCAATCTCTATTTGGCTCGCTTGGCCAGTATTGTATCCTCTATCTTGATTTTGTTTGGTCAGGGGAATTTTTGGATTTATGCTTTTGCCATGATGGTCAACGCTTGGTCCTATAATTTTGACTCGGGAACCAGTACCGCTTTCTTATATGATTCAACAGTTGAAGCAGGTCAAAAGGACCGCTATCTTCAGATTTCTAGTTTTTTGTCTGGTGTGGCAGAAGTCACCCGAACCCTAGGTACAGTTGTGGCAGGCTTCTTTATTCACGGAGCATTGGCTTGGACCTATCTAATTGCTATTGGATTATCTTTTCTTTCTATAATCTTGATTTATTTGATGAAAGAACCAATGGCTAAGAGAGAAAAAAATGAAGCCTTAACCTTTAAAACGATTGTCCTGCAAGTTCGAAAAGAATGGCAGGAAAAACCAGTACTCTTTTACTGGATGATGATTTATCAGCTAGTCGGAACACTCATGTGCATGTTTTACTTTTACTATCAGCAGAAAATAAGTGACTTAGCAGGATGGCAGGTTTCGCTGGTCATGCTGATTGGTAGTGGCTTAAATCTTATAGCAGTTTATGTAGCTAGTCAAATTGGTAAAAAATGGAATAGCAATCGAGTTTTTCCGACGCTTGTTGCACTAACGGGCTTGGCCTTACTATTGGTGTTTTTTGGAACTCCCTTTGCTTTTCTTCTCGTACATCTTTTGACCGATACGCTCTATGCAGTTTATCAGCCGATCTATTTCAATGACTTACAAGGTTATTTACCGTCCAGTGTAAGAGCAACTATGCTTAGTATCAATTCTATGCTCTTTAGTTTATCTATGATTGTCATTTTCCCACTGACAGGCTGGATGATTGATCGTTGGGGTCTTATAGCTGTCTTTTTAGTTCTAGGTCTTATCTTGCTTTTAACCTGTCCTATCCTAATAATCAGTCTGACAAGGATGGGAAAGCTATTAGAGAAGGACTTAAAAACTGAGTAAAGCACGAAAACCTATTTGCTCAAAGAATCATCCTGTGGTACAATAGCAAGAGGAAAAGGAGAAGAGTATGATCGATGTAGAAGAAATTCTAAGTAAGATGAATCCCAATCAAAAGATCAACTATGACCGTGTCATGCAAAAGATGGTTCAAGTTTGGGAAAAAAATGAAGAGAGACCAACCATTCTCATGCACGTCTGTTGTGCTCCTTGTAGCACCTATACTTTAGAGTATTTGACCAAGTATGCAGATGTGACTATCTATTTTGCTAATTCAAATATCCATCCTAAAGCTGAGTATCACAAGCGTGCCTATGTGACAAAAAAGTTTGTCAGCGATTTCAATGAACGAACTGGCAACAAGGTTCAATATCTAGAAGCACCCTATGAACCCAACGAATACCGTCAGCTGGTCAGAGGTTTGGAAGAAGAACCTGAAGGTGGGGATCGTTGCAAGGTTTGTTTTGACTATCGTTTGGACAAGACAGCGCAAGTGGCTATGGACTTAGGATTTGATTACTTTGGTTCTGCCCTAACCATCAGCCCTCACAAAAATTCACAAACCATCAATAGTATCGGGATTGATGTGCAGAAAATCTACACCACTCACTATCTTCCGAGTGATTTTAAGAAAAATCAAGGCTATAAACGCTCTGTAGAAATGTGTGAAGAGTACGACATTTATCGCCAATGTTATTGTGGCTGTGTCTATGCCGCTCAAGCACAGAATATTGACTTAGTACAGGTTAAGAAGGATGCAACAGCCTTTATGGTAGATAAGGATATCGAAAAAGACTATTCGCATATCAAGTTCACTGTTACAAAATTAGATATTTAGACGAAAACCTGCCTCAAGGCAGGTTTTTTACTAGGGAAAGGTGATGGAGAGAAATCGATGGACCAATCTATGAATTCCTAGTCCTAGAATCTCAATCCTTTAATAAATCAGTGCATCTTAAAACTTGTGGATGAAAAATGAAGTTTAGGTTAAAAGTATTTTTTGAAATTTAGAATGCTGATAAACAGTTCAATTAGTCGCCACTCAAAGGCTCGTTGAAAATCAAAAAACGAGGTCAGGATTTTAATCCTGACCTCTGACAACTTTACCGATTCTTTAGTTCTACGTAGCGTTTGTACCAAATGTTGACATAGGCTTCTGAGAAAGGACCTCGCTCATTGTTAATCCAATCAACAAGAATCTTAACATGCTCTTTCAGAATATAGTCTAGATCAGAAGAATACTTCATTTTTCGCTTGTGTCGTTCATACTCCTCAACGTCCAAGAGGCGTTTTTCACCATCTGTAAACACTTTAACATCCAAATCATAGTCAATGTATTTTAAAGCTTCTTCATCCAGATAGTAAGGACTTGCCATATTGCAGTAGTAGGAGATACCATTTTCACGAATCATAGCGATAATATTAAACCAATATTTCTTGTGAAAGTAAACAATAGCCGGTTCTCGAGTCACCCAACGACGACCGTCACTTTCGGTAACAAGTGTGTGGTCGTTGACGCCGATAATAGCGTTCTCTGTTGTTTTTAGTACCATGGTGTCTCGCCAAGTACGGTGGAGACTCCCATCATGCTTATAACTTTGAATTGTAATAAAGTCGCCTTCTTTTGGAAGTTTCATAACTAACCAACTTTCTACAATTTATAAGTTTATCGTTTACTATTGTATCACATTTTTGTTTAAAGTTCTTAGTTTTTTCATGAAAAAATTAAAGATATTCTCTGAGAGCACTGGCTATATCCGAAAAATCATAACCTTTTCTAGCTAAAACTTGGGTCAAACGTTGTTTCAGTTCGTATCCTTCATACTTTCGTGAGTATTTTGGGTATTGCTTATCTAACTCTTTAAAAATAAGTTCCTGAACGGTTTCTTCTTCGACCTGGCTATCCAATTGGTCAAAGGCTGTTTTGGCTTCTGTGTAGGAAAATCCTTTATTGGTTAGGCTTTGGATAATCTTATCCTGTAGGGCGCGGGCAGGTAATTTCCCCTGGTATTTTTTCAGTAGTTTTTCAGCTGTCCGTTCTGCGACTTCCGTCATATCAAATTCTTGTAAGACTTCTTGGATAATGGATTTGGTAACGCCTTTTTGAGAAATCTTCTGCATCAGCATATAGCTTCCCTTATCTCCTGAAAGCTGATTGGAATTGATGATGGCATAAGCATATTGCCGGTCATTGATCCAATTATCATCTTTTAAAGACTGGATAACTTTGGGGATGATTTTCCCATCAATTTCATGCTTGGTTAGATAATCTCGAACTTCTTTTTCAGTGCGGGCCTTGAAGGATAAGTGGTAAAGAGCTAGATTTTTACTGTAGGAAAATTGCGCAAAGGATTTAATCTCAGTTAGTTCTTCAGCTGAGATCTCTTTCCCTTTTGTCAACATAAAGCGCACAATGGTATCCTCTGTAATGTAGCAGGTTTGGTCGCTATCAAGCTCAAGTAGAAAGAGTCTTTTTTTCTTTTCAAGTTTTGTGATTTTCATGGTTTACCTCTTATCCAAATGCTTCGAAGGCAGCAACGAGTCGAAGTTTGTTGCTATCAACCAGCTCTCTCCCGTAATAGTTGAGAAATAGTTCAGCATATTTGGGATCTTTTAAGTTGTAATTGAGGGACCAAACTGCCCAAAAGAGATCGATATGCCGGTCACTAAAATCAGCCAAACCAAGATCAATAAAACAAGAGAAGTGGTCAGCATCTTTTAGAATAAAGTTTGGTAGACAGGCATCACCGTGAATAAAGGCATCTGTTTCTAAAAGGTGCCCTTGTTCTTGGATGAGTTGGAAGGCCTCTTCGCGACTGTTAATCTGGAATTGGGGGAGGAGCGCCTTGGCATAGAACTCACCTTTTTCATAGTTTTTAAAGGCTCTTTCTTTATAGGCTTTTAAATGATTTTCTGATGGAAAATTTTGTGGGTTTAAGTTGTGAAGCTTTTTAAGAGCCTCTGCCATGGTTCGGCAGATTTTTTCTGGCTGGTCTAAAAAAGCGAGAGCATCATGACCAATAGCCTCTTTAGTCAGGAGGTAGTCTTTATCTGTAGATAGATAGTGGATGACTGGAGTTCCTATTCCTTCTTGTTCAAACCAACTTGCAATGCTAGCTTCTCGCTCTAATCTTCCCTTTTGATCAATTTTTAAATAGTAATCTGAATCAAGATAGAGAACTCTTGCGCCTGAATGAGAAGAGCTGTCAGATAGGTTGGCCCCCTCTATATAAGTTCGTAATTGCTCAGGAAAATCCAATGAGGAAAAAGATATCTTTGTATTCATGGTTTTATTGTAACATATTCTTAACCATTGAGAAACTACGTGGTATAATAGACTTATGAATCTAAAAGTCAAACAAAAAATTCCATTAAAAATCAAGCGCATGGGGATTAACGGGGAAGGAATTGGTTTTTTCCAGAAAACCCTCGTTTTTGTTCCAGGTGCCCTCAAGGGAGAAGATATCTATTGTCAGGTGACTTCGGTTAAGCGTAACTACGTTGAGGCTAAACTGCTTGAGGTCAATAAAAAATCCAAGTTTCGAGTAGTTCCAGACTGTACTATCTATAATGAGTGTGGTGGTTGTCAGATTATGCACCTACATTATGACAAGCAGCTAGAGTTCAAGACAGATCTTCTTCATCAAGCTCTGAAGAAATTTGCACCTGCAGGCTACGAAAACTTTGAAATCAGACCAACTATTGGCATGCAGAAACCAAAATATTATCGGGCTAAACTGCAATTTCAAACGCGAAAGTTTAAAGGTCAAGTTAAGGCAGGTTTGTACGCTCAGAATTCTCATTATTTGGTCGAGTTAAAGGACTGTCTGGTTCAAGACAAGGAGACACAAACAATTGCCAATCGCATTGCTGAACTCTTGACTTACCATCAAATTCCGATTACGGATGAACGGAAAATTCTTGGAGTTCGGACCATCATGGTTCGTCGAGCACGGAAAACTGGGCAAGTTCAGATTATCATTGTGACCAATCGCCAATTGAATTTGACTCAATTTGTGAAGGACCTAGTCAAGGATTATCCTGAAGTAGTGACTGTCGCAGTCAATACCAATACTGCTAAAACTAGTGAAATTTATGGGGACAAGACTGAGATTATTTGGGGTCAAGATAGTATAGGCGAGGGAGTCCTAGACTATGAATTTTCTCTATCGCCACGAGCTTTTTATCAGCTTAATCCTGAACAGACTGAAATTCTCTATAGTGAAGCCGTAAAAGCATTGGACGTGACTGAGGATGACCATCTGATTGATGCCTATTGTGGTGTTGGAACCATTGGTTTTGCCTTTGCTAAGAAAGTCAAAAGCTTGAGAGGGATGGATATTATTCCAGAAGCTATTGAGAATGCCAAAGAAAATGCTAAGCGTATGGGTTATACCAATACTCATTATGAAGCAGGAACTGCAGAAGAAATTATCCCTCGTTGGTACAAGGAAGGCTATCGTGCCGATGCCTTGATAGTAGACCCGCCGCGTACTGGTTTAGATGACAAACTCTTGGATACCATCGTCACATACGCTCCTGAAAAAATGGTTTATGTATCCTGCAATGTGTCTACCTTGGCGCGTGATTTAGTCCGTTTGCTAGAGGTTTATGACTTACATTATATCCAGTCCGTTGATATGTTTCCACACACGGCTAGAACAGAAGCAGTGGTCAAATTAACAAGGCGCAAGCCAGCTTCCAAATAGAAATGGCAACTGGAAAGTTTTTGAAAAGAAGGCTTCTAGTTACAGAGTAAGATTTGCAAGCTATCTATAAATATGATAAAATAAGTAGAAAATAAAATGAAAAAAGAGGTATGTGAAATGTCACGTAAACCATTTATTGCTGGTAACTGGAAAATGAACAAAAACCCAGAAGAAGCAAAAGCATTCGTTGAAGCTGTAGCATCAAAACTTCCTTCATCAGACCTTGTTGAAGCAGGTATCGCAGCTCCTGCAGTTGATTTGACTACTGTACTTGCTGCTGCTAAAGGTTCAAACCTTAAAGTTGCTGCTCAAAACTGCTACTTTGAAAATGCTGGTGCTTTCACTGGTGAAACTAGCCCACAAGTTTTGAAAGAAATCGGTACTGACTACGTTGTTATCGGTCACTCAGAACGTCGTGACTACTTCCACGAAACAGACGAAGACATCAACAAAAAAGCAAAAGCAATCTTTGCTAACGGCATGCTTCCAATCATCTGTTGTGGTGAGTCACTTGAAACTTACGAAGCTGGTAAAGCAGCAGAATTCGTAGGTGCTCAAGTTTCAGCTGCTCTTGCTGGATTGACTGCAGAACAAGTAGCTTCATCAGTTATCGCTTATGAGCCAATCTGGGCTATCGGTACTGGTAAATCAGCTTCACAAGACGACGCACAAAAAATGTGTAAAGTTGTTCGTGACGTTGTAGCTGCTGACTTCGGTCAAGAAGTAGCTGACAAAGTACGTGTTCAATACGGTGGTTCAGTTAAACCTGAAAACGTTGCTGAATACATGGCTTGTCCAGACGTTGACGGAGCTCTTGTTGGTGGTGCATCACTTGACCCAGAAAGCTTCTTGGCATTGCTTGACTTTGTAAAATAGTCTTTAAATATCTGAGACAGACAGTTCCCTCTCTCGAGGTTTTGGCTGCCTGTCTTCTTTTTAGTAAAATGGCGTGCGAAAGCACGCTCTTTTCTGCATTTTAGAAGAAAAAGAAAGGAGAATTATGCTTTATATTTGGTCTTATCTCAAACGCTATCCCAAGTGGTTAGTGTTAGACTTTCTCGGGGCAATTTTCTTTGTCATTGTCAATCTAGGTTTACCAACAGTTTTGGCCCGCATGATTGACCAGGGAATCAACCAAGGTGATCAGGATAAACTCTATTTTTGGGCCATTATCATGTTGGTTATTATCGTCTTGGGAACATTTGGACGGGTTGTTCTGGCTTATGCTGCTAGTAAATTGACCACCAATATGGTTAAGGATATGCGAAATGATGTCTATGCTAAGTTACAAGAGTATTCTCATCACGAATATGAACAAATCGGTGTGTCTTCACTAGTTACTCGTATCACCAGTGATGCCTTTGTCCTCATGCAGTTTGCGGAACAAACACTTAAGTTGGGTGTTATCACTCCCATGATGATGCTGTCGAGTATTCTCATGATTTTCTTGACGAGTCCTTCACTGGCCTGGATTGTAGCTTTTTCTGTACCTTTTCTAGCTGTTGTTGTCATTTATGTGGCGGTAAAAACGCGCCCCTTATCTGAAAAACAACAAAAAACACTGGATAAGATTAACCAGTATGTCCGTGAAAATTTGATGGGTTTGCGAGTGATTCGTGCCTTTGCTCGTGAAGACTTCCAAGAAAAACGTTTTGAAGAGAAAAATGCAATCTATGCGGATAATTCCAATCGCTTGTTCAAATTAACTGGTTTGACGGAACCACTATTTGTGCAAATCATTATCGCTATGATTGTGGCTATCGTTTGGTTTGCTTTGGATCCTCTCAAACAGGGAAGTTTGCAGATTGGGGATTTGGTAGCCTTCATCGAGTATAGTTTCCATGCTCTCTTGTCCTTCCTTTTCTTGTCAAACCTCTTTACCATGTATCCACGTACTGCTGTATCTAGCGAGCGTTTGAAGGAAATCATGGACATGCCGATTTCCATTGATCCAAATGAGGACGGAATTCAAAAAACAGAAACACATGGTTACTTAGAATTTGATAATGTGACCTTTGCTTATCCTGGTGAAACGGAAAGCCCTGTTTTGCATAATATTTCCTTTACTGCTAAACCGGGAGAAACCATTGCATTTATCGGTTCAACTGGGTCAGGTAAGTCTACTCTGGTTCAATTGATTCCTCGTTTCTATGATGTTACGCTAGGGAAAATCAAGGTCGATGGTGTTGATGTACGGGATTACCGTCTCAAATCACTCCGTCAGAAGATTGGTTTTATTCCACAAAAGGCCTTGCTTTTTACTGGGACTATCGCAGACAATCTCCGTTACGGGAAAGAGGATGCCAGTCATGAGGACTTGCACCAAGCAGCTGATGTAGCCCAAGCCAAAGACTTTATCGAAAGTCGAGAAGAAGGTTTTGCGACGCATCTGGCTGAAGGGGGGAGCAACCTATCAGGTGGTCAGAAACAACGCTTGTCGATTGCCCGAGCAGTCATCAAGGGTCCAAATATCTATATCTTTGATGATTCCTTCTCAGCCTTGGACTACCGTACAGATGCTATCTTGCGTCGTCGTCTCAAGGAAGTGACTCAAGATGCTACGGTATTGATTGTCGCGCAGCGTGTTGGAACCATCATGGATGCTGACCAGATTATCGTCCTTGATAAGGGTGAAATCGTTGGTCGTGGCCGTCATGAAGAATTGATGGAGACCAATGACATTTATCGAGAAATTGCTGAGTCGCAGCTGAAAAATGCGTCTCTGACAGAAGAATAGGAGGTAAAGGATGAAACAACAATCTAGTCTAGCTCGTCTATGGAGCTACTTGAAAGCCTACCGTTTTTCTGTTTTCTTTGCGGTTTTCTTGAAAATAGTCAGCGTCATTATGAGTGTTATCGAGCCTTTCGTATTAGGGCTTGCTATCACTGAGTTAACCAACAACCTCCTTGCCATGGCAAATGGTGTTGCCGGAGCGGGTATCAATACCAGCTATATCGCAGTAATTCTAGTGATTTATCTCTTGCGTGGGCTTCTTTACGAGTTGGGGTCTTACTACTCAAACTACTTTATGACCAATGCGGTGCAGTCCATGGTACAGGATTTGCGAAATGAAATGAGTGAAAAAATCAATCGTATTCCTGTGTCCTACTTTGACAAACACCAGTTTGGAGATTTGTTAGGCCGTTTTACAAGTGACGTTGAAACTGTTTCGAACGCTTTACAACAGTCCTTCTTACAGATTGTCAATGCAGTCTTTACCATTCTTTTTGTTATGGGAATGGTCCTCTATCTAAATCTTCAGTTGGCTATCATTGTTATCTTGTCGATTCCGATAACTTATTTTGGGGCTAAAACAATTCTGAATCGTTCGCAACCATACTTTAAACAGCAGGCGGCTATATTGGGACGTATGAATGGATTTGTACAAGAAAACTTGACAGGTTTCAATGTTTTAAAACTTTTCGGACGCGAAGAAAACTCTCAAGAGAGGTTTGAAAAGATTACGGATGAATTACAACAAGTCGGATTTAAGGCGAGCTTTATTTCAGGATTGATGATGCCTGCCTTACATATTGTATCTGATTTAACTTACTTAATTGTTGCTGTATTAGGTGGTTTGCAGGTTATTGCAGGTCGCTTGACGATCGGTAATATGCAGGCTTTCGTTCAGTATGTGTGGCAGGTCAGTCAGCCAATTCAAAACATCACTCAATTAGCTGGGCAAATGCAAAGTGCCAAGTCTTCGCTTGACCGTGTCTTTGAAGTTTTGGATGAAGAGGAAGAAGTCCAAGCTGCTGAAGTGAAAGAACTAGCACCATTGACAGGTCAAGTTAGCTTCAAGAATGTCGATTTCCAATACGTGGAAAATAAACCATTGATTCGCAATTTCAACCTAGATGTTGAACCTGGAGAGATGGTAGCAATCGTTGGACCTACTGGAGCAGGTAAAACAACTTTGATTAACCTTCTTATGCGTTTTTACGATGTGACAGCTGGTGCCATTTTAGTGGATGGCCAAGATATTCGTGACCTGTCTCGTCAGGACTATCGTCGACAGTTTGGGATGGTATTACAAGATGCCTGGCTCTATGAAGGTAGCATCAAGGAAAATCTTCGCTTTGGAAATCTTGAGGCAACAGATGAAGAAATCGTTGAAGCTGCTAAGGCGGCCAATGTTGACCACTTTATTCGCACCCTTCCTGGTGGCTATAACATGGAAATGAACCAAGAGTCAAGTAATATTTCTCTTGGGCAAAAACAGTTGTTAACTATCGCGCGTGCACTCTTAGCAGATCCCAAAATTCTAATCCTTGATGAAGCGACATCATCAGTCGATACCCGCTTGGAGCTCTTGATTCAAAAGGCCATGAAGCGTTTGATGAAGGGAAGAACAAGCTTTGTTATCGCCCATAGACTTTCTACTATTCAGGAAGCGGACAAGATTTTGGTGCTGAAAGATGGACAGATTATCGAACAAGGAAATCATGAAAGTCTCTTAGCTGCAAAAGGTTTCTATTATGACCTTTATCAAAGTCAATTTTCTAGTAAAAACAGAGAAAATAGCTAGGATAAATAGCCACTCATTTTCTTAAATTATCAGTCAATTACAACTTTTTTAATATGGGTTAATTTTCTTGCTTTTGTCTACTAGGTGTAGTATACTGAGGTAGTAATCAATAAATATGGTTGCAAAAATAATATTATGAGGTGAGAAAAATGGTAGAATTGAAAAAAGATGCATTAAAAGACGTAACAACATTATCTAAATCAGCGCCTGAAGCGCTAGCAAAAACAAAGGAAGTGCTTAACCAAGCAGTAGCAGACTTGTATGTGGCTCACATTGCCCTTCACCAAGTACACTGGTACATGCGTGGTCGTGGTTTCCAAGTATGGCATCCTAAGATGGATGAATACATGGATAGCCTAGATGGTTACCTTGATGAAATCAGCGAACGCTTGATTACACTTGGTGGCAAACCATACTCTACTTTGACAGAATTCCTTCAACACAGTGAAATCGAGGAAGAAGTTGGAGAATTCCGTAATGTAGAAGAAAGTTTGGAACGTGTTCTTGAAATTTATCGTTACCTCATCACTCTTTTCCAAAAAGCCTTGGATGTAACAGATGAAGAAGGTGATGATGTAACCAATGATATCTTCGTTGGTGCTAAGGCAGACCTTGAAAAAACTGTCTGGATGCTTGCAGCAGAATTAGGACAAGCACCTGGTTTGTAAGATACTCTATTTTGTCAAAAATCCGTAGAAAGTTTCTACGGATTTTTTCTATTTCGGAGGGCGTTCCAAAACAGTCTTTTTTCAAGATTTTTGATAAAATAGAACTATCAATAAAAAGGATGAAAGCATGACTAAGAAAATCGTAGCCATCTGGGCCCAAGATGAAAAGGGTGTAATCGGAAAAGAGGATCGCTTACCATGGCATTTGCCAGCAGAGTTAAAACATTTTAAAGAAACAACCTTGAATCATGCCATCTTGATGGGACGTGTCACCTTTGATGGGATGGGACGACGTTTGCTTCCAGGACGTGAGACTCTGATTTTGACGCGCAATCCTGAAGAGTCAATTGAGGGTGCTCTGGTTTTCCAAAATGTTGAGGACGTTTTAGACTGGTATCAGAACCAGGATAAAAATCTCTATATTATTGGAGGCAAGCAGATTTTTCAGCTTTTTGAACCATATCTCGATGAGATTATTGTGACACAAATCCACGCTCAAGTTGAAGGGGATACTTATTTCCCGGAAGATTTTGATTTGACTGTTTTTGAGACTCTTGCAAGCAAATCTTATGCTAAAGATGATAAAAATGCCTATGATTTCACCATCGAATATAGAAAGAGAAAGGAAGTCTAATGGAGCGCAGTATTTTTGGATTTTTTACAGCTCTTTTGTGTGCTGTCTGTCTTGTAGCTGGAACACACGCTTTTCGTAAAAAGCGCTTTGGACTTGCTACTCTACTTTGGCTAAATGCCTTTACAAACTTGGTGAATAGCATTCATGCTTTTTATATGACCTTATTTTAGATAGAAAAATCATTTAGAACGGAAGGGAATCATGCCTACTAATAGGAAAAATGATATGATGGTTTATTGCTCATTTTGTGGCAAAAGCCAAGAAGAAGTTAAAAAAATAATCGCTGGGAACAACGCCTTTATCTGTAATGAATGTGTGGAGTTGGCCCAGGAAATTATTCGTGAGGAGTTGGCTGAGGAAGTCTTGGCAGACTTGTCTGAAGTACCAAAACCAATCGAACTCTTAAACATCTTGAACCACTATGTAATCGGTCAAGATCGTGCCAAACGTGCCTTGGCAGTGGCTGTATATAACCACTACAAACGCATCAATTTCCATGACACTCGTGAAGAGACAGAAGATGTGGATTTGCAGAAATCAAACATTTTGATGATTGGTCCAACTGGTTCAGGGAAGACTTTCCTTGCTCAAACCCTTGCTAGAAGTTTGAATGTTCCTTTTGCCATTGCTGATGCAACAGCTCTTACTGAAGCTGGTTATGTCGGTGAGGACGTGGAAAATATCCTCCTCAAACTCTTGCAAGCAGCTGACTTTAACATCGAACGTGCAGAACGTGGAATTATTTACGTAGACGAAATCGACAAGATTGCTAAGAAGAGCGAGAATGTGTCTATCACACGTGATGTTTCTGGTGAAGGTGTGCAACAAGCCCTCCTCAAGATTATCGAAGGAACTGTAGCTAGTGTGCCACCTCAAGGTGGCCGCAAACATCCACAACAAGAAATGATTCAAGTGGACACTAAGAATATCCTCTTTATCGTGGGTGGTGCCTTCGATGGCATCGAAGAGATTGTCAAACAGCGTCTTGGTGAAAAAGTTATCGGCTTTGGACAAAACAACAAGGCTATTGACGAAAACAGCTCTTATATGCAAGAAATCATCGCAGAAGATATTCAAAAATTCGGAATTATTCCTGAGTTAATTGGACGCTTGCCTGTCTTTGCAGCCTTGGAGCAGTTGACTGTGGATGACTTGGTTCGCATCTTGAAGGAGCCAAGAAATGCCTTGGTCAAACAATACCAGACCTTGCTTTCTTATGATGATGTAGAGCTTGAATTTGACGACGAAGCTCTCCAGGAAATTGCAAACAAAGCCATCGAACGTAAAACGGGTGCGCGTGGTCTTCGCTCAATCATCGAAGAAACCATGCTAGACGTTATGTTTGAAGTTCCAAGTCAAGAAAATGTGAAAACAGTTCGTATCACAAAAGAAGCAGTTGACGGAACGGCTAAGCCAATTCTAGAGACAGCCTAGAGGTGACTATGGAAATCAATACACACAATGCTGAGATTTTGCTGAGTGCAGCCAACAAGTCCCATTATCCGGAGGATGAACTTCCTGAGATTGCTCTTGCAGGTCGCTCAAATGTTGGAAAATCAAGCTTTATCAACACCATGCTTAATCGTAAGAATCTAGCTCGTACTTCAGGAAAACCAGGAAAAACACAACTACTCAATTTCTTTAATATTGATGATAAGATGCGCTTTGTAGACGTTCCTGGTTATGGTTACGCCCGTGTTTCCAAAAAGGAACGCGAAAAATGGGGTCGTATGATTGAGGAATATTTAACTACTCGAGAAAATCTACGGGCGGTTGTTAGTCTCGTTGACCTTCGTCATGATCCGTCAGCAGATGATGTGCAGATGTACGAATTTCTTAAGTATTATGAGATTCCTGTCATCATTGTAGCGACAAAGGCAGACAAGATTCCGCGTGGAAAATGGAATAAGCACGAATCAGCTATTAAAAAGAAATTAAATTTTGATCCAAGCGATGATTTTATCCTCTTTTCATCCGTAACAAAAGCAGGAATGGATCAAGCTTGGGATGCTATTTTAGAAAAATTGTGAGGAATACAAATGGCAAAAACAATTCATACAGATAAAGCTCCAAAGGCAATCGGACCTTACGTTCAAGGAAAAATCGTTGGCAACCTTTTGTTTGCTAGCGGTCAAGTTCCACTATCTCCTGAAACTGGAGAAATCGTAGGAGAAACGATTCAAGAACAGACTGAACAAGTTTTGAAAAACATTGGAGCTATTTTAGCAGAAGCAGGGACAGATTTTGACCATGTTGTTAAAACAACTTGCTTCTTGAGTGATATGAACGACTTTGTACCTTTTAACGAGGTTTACCAAACAGCCTTTAACAAGGAATTTCCAGCTCGTTCAGCTGTAGAAGTAGCTCGTCTTCCTCGCGATGTAAAAGTCGAAATTGAAGTCATCGCAGAGATTGGATAAGCGAGTTGAAGTTTGGTTCTTCCAAACTTCTTTTGATATAAGGAGACAAAGATGACAAAAAAACAACTTCACCTGGTGATTGTTACAGGGATGAGTGGTGCAGGAAAAACTGTAGCTATTCAATCCTTTGAAGATTTAGGATATTTTACCATTGATAATATGCCACCTGCCCTCTTACCAAAATTTTTACAGTTGGTTGAGACCAAGGATGATGACCACAAGTTGGCCCTAGTGGTTGATATGCGTAGTCGTTCTTTCTTCTCAGAGATTCAGACTGTCTTAGATGAATTGGAAAATCAAGATGATTTGGACTTTAAAATCCTCTTTTTGGATGCAGCAGATAAGGAATTGGTGGCACGCTATAAGGAGACTAGAAGAAGTCACCCTCTGGCAGCAGATGGTCGTATCTTGGACGGGATTAAGCTGGAACGCGAACTCTTGGCACCCTTGAAAAATATGAGCCAAAACGTGGTAGACACAACAGAATTAACTCCTCGTGAACTACGTAAGACCATTGCAGAGCAGTTTTCAGATCAAGAACAGGCTCAGTCCTTCCGTATTGAGGTTATGTCTTTCGGGTTTAAATATGGCATTCCTATTGATGCTGACTTGGTATTTGATGTTCGTTTCCTCCCAAATCCCTATTATCTACCAGAACTTCGCAATCAGACAGGTGAAGATCAGGCCGTTTATGACTATGTTATGAATCATGAGGAATCTGAGGATTTCTACCGCCATTTGTTGGCCTTGATTGAACCAATCCTACCTGGCTATAAGAAAGAAGGAAAATCTGTTTTAACCATTGCAGTAGGTTGTACAGGTGGACAACACCGGAGTGTTGCATTTGCCAAACGATTAGCCACTGATTTGTCTAAAAATTGGCCTGTAAATGAAAGTCATCGTGATAAAGACCGAAGAAAGGAAACGGTAAACCGTTCATGAGAAAACCAAAAATTACGGTGATTGGTGGAGGAACTGGAATCCCTGTTATTTTAAAAAGTTTGCGGGAAAGAGATGTTGACATTGCAGCCATTGTAACTGTTGCTGATGACGGAGGTTCTTCAGGTGAACTGCGTAAAAATATGCAGCAGTTGACACCACCTGGGGATTTACGCAATGTCCTTGTGGCCATGTCTGACATGCCAAAGTTCTATGAGAAGGTTTTTCAATATCGCTTTTCGGAAGATGCAGGTGCCTTTGCTGGACATCCGCTGGGGAATATTCTCATAGCAGGGCTTTCTGAAATGCAGGGTTCAACCTATAACGCCATGCAATTGCTGAGTAAATTTTTCCATACGACTGGAAAGATTTATCCATCTAGTGATCATCCCTTGACCTTGCACGCAGTCTTTAAAGATGGTTCAGAAGTAGCTGGGGAAAGTCACATTGCAGACCATCCAGGCATGATTGACCATGTTTATGTCACCAATACCCTGAATGATGAAAAACCCCAAGCAAGTCGCCGAGTTGTCAATACCATTCTTGAGAGTGATATGATTGTCTTAGGGCCTGGTTCACTCTTCACCTCCATTTTGCCGAATATTGTCATTGAAGAGATTGGACAAGCGCTTCTTGAAACCAAAGCAGAGGTGGCTTATGTTTGTAATATCATGACCCAACGTGGTGAGACTGAGCATTTTACAGATAGTGATCATGTGGAAGTCTTGCATCGTCATCTTGGTCGCCCTTTTATTGATACAGTACTTGTCAATATCGAAAAGGTTCCAAGAGACTATATGGACACCAACCGTTTTGATGAGTATCTAGTTCAGGTTGAGCATGATTTCGATGGTTTGTATCAACAAGTTCCCCGTGTCATTTCATCCAACTTCCTACGTTTGGAAAATGGTGGTGCCTTCCATGATGGGGATTTAATCGTGGATGAATTAATGCGCATCATACAGGTGAGAAAATGAGTTTCACAGTAGCAGTAAAAGAAGAAATCCTAGGTCAACACCACCTGAGTCGCTATGAGTTATCAGCCATTATTAAGATGTCTGGAAGCGTAGGTTTGTCTAGTTCTGGCTTGACCTTATCCGTTGTTACAGAGAGTGCCAAGCTTGCCCGCCATCTCTATGAATCGTTCTTACACTTTTATGGTATCAAGTCGGAGATTCGTCATCATCAGAGAAGCAATCTTCGTAAAAATCGGGTCTATACTGTGTTTACAGATGAACAAGTCCAAGAACTTTTAGCGGATTTGCGTTTGGCTGATTCTTTCTTTGGTCTGGAGACGGGAATTGATCCAGATATTTTAGGAGATGAAGAAGCAGGTCGTGCCTATCTCTGTGGTGCATTTTTAGCAAATGGGAGTATTCGGGATCCCGAGTCAGGCAAGTATCAGCTGGAAATTAGTTCAGTTTATCTAGATCATGCCCAAGGGATTGCTTCGCTCTTGCAGCAGTTTTTGTTAGATGCTAAGGTTATCGAACGAAAAAAAGGTGCAGTGACCTATCTCCAGCGAGCAGAAGATATTATGGATTTCCTGATTTTAGTAGGAGCTATGCAGGCGAGAGATACTTTTGAAGGTGTCAAGATTCTCCGAGAAACTCGAAATGACCTCAATCGTGCCAATAATGCAGAGACGGCAAATATTGCTCGTACGGTTTCAGCGAGTATGAAAACCATTAATAATATCAGTAAAATCAAAGATAGAATTGGCTTGGATAATCTGCCAGCAGATTTGCAGGAAGTTGCTCGTCTGCGTATCCAGCATCCAGACTATTCTATCCAAAAGTTGGCAGATAGTCTGACAAATCCCTTAACCAAAAGTGGTGTCAATCATCGCCTGAGAAAGATCAACAAAATTGCAGAGGAATTGTAAAAACCACGAATCGGATGATTCGTGGTTCTTTTCTTATAGACTTGTAGAGTGTTTTGGTTGTACTTTTTGTTCGGGGTCAATGTAGTTAATGGCATTGTTGACAGCAGTTGGTGCTTCACCTAGACCTGTCGCAATCAAGTCAATCTTACCTTCGTAGTAGCAGCAGTCACCAATAGCATAAATTCCAGCCTGGCTTGACTCCTGCTTGCTATTGACGATAATCTTGTGGCGGTTCAGTTCTAATCCCCATTTTTTAAGATTACCGACAGAAGATTTAAAGCCATAGTTGACAAAGAGGTGGTCCAATTCAATGGTTTCGGTTTCATCGGATTTGACTTTTGTAATTTCAAGCTTGTCTAAAGTTTTTCCATCTCCAAGAAGTTGACTCGGCACAAATGGTGTTTTGATAGTTACAGAAGACTCTTGCAAGGCTTGTACGCTATGCTCAAGTGCACGGAAGTTATCGCGACGGTGCACAAGTGTAGTTGGAGCAATCTTTTCAAAAGCTAAAGCCCAGTCAACGGCTGAGTCTCCACCACCGAGAATGGTTATTTTCTGACCAGCGTATTGTTGAATGTTAGAAACGTGGTAGTGGATATTGTCATAGCCTTCAACACCTTCTAATTCAAGTGGACGTGGTTTAAAAGCACCGCCTCCCATAGCAATAATAACGGTTTTAGAAGTATGATTTCCCTTATTAGTTGTAATCTTAAAAACATCATCCTCTTTTTCAATCTCAAGAACAGTTTCATTGAGGTGAACAGGTGTCTCAAACCCTTCAAGTTGTTCCAAAAGGCGGTTAGTCAATTCTTCCCCTGTGAGGTTTGGAAAACCTGGAACATCGAGAATTTGTTTTTCAGGATATAGGATGGCAGGTTGACCACCTAGTTGAGGAAGAGAATCGATGATTTGTACTTTGGCTTGACGAAGGTGAGCATAAAAGGCTGCGAAAAGACCGACAGGTCCACCTCCTACAATGGTAATATCATATAGTTCAGACATGGTTTCTCCTTAATTCATTTCTATCATTTTATTCTATCATATTTTCTACCAATTTAAAATGAAGTAGGGGGAAGAAAATTTTCATATAAAATGATATAATGAAGAGTAGCTTTTTTATGGAGAGGAGGCCTAGAATGAATTTTCAACAATTATCTAATCTTCAATACTGGTCTAGTTTATTTTCCAGTCCTTGGAGTATTCTGATAAATGTGATTGATATTCTTATTGTTGCCTATATCTTATACCAATTTACAAAATCAATTGCAGGAACCAAGATTATGATCCTGGTTCGAGGTGTTTTAGTGTTTATCTTAGCTCAGATAGCAGCAAATACCCTAGGCTTAACAACTATTTCCTGGTTGATCAATCAATTGATTACTTACGGTGTTATCGCAGCGGTTGTTATTTTCTCTCCAGAAATTCGGACAGGTTTAGAGCGATTAGGACGTGCGACTGATTTCTTTTCAAGTACACCAATGAGTTCAGAAGAACAGATGATTCAGGCCTTTGTTAAAGCGGTAGAATATATGAGCCCGCGAAAAATTGGAGCACTTGTATCAGTTCAGCGTGTCAGAACTTTGCAGGAATATATTTCCACGGGGATTCCTTTAGATGCTAAGATTTCTGCAGAACTCTTAATCAATATCTTCATTCCAAACACACCTTTACATGATGGTGCAGTCATTATAAAAGGTGAACGAATAGCTGTAACATCTGCTTATCTTCCACTTACTGAAGACACTGGTATTTCTAAGGAGTTTGGAACGCGGCACCGTGCAGCCATTGGTTTATCTGAGGTTTCTGATGCTCTCACTTTTGTGGTATCAGAGGAAACTGGAGGTATTTCCATTACCTATAATGGTGTCTTTAAGCATGATTTAACGATGGAAGAATTTGAGGAAGAGCTACGTCGTATACTGATTCCGGAAAATTCACAAGAGCCAAGCTTAACAGAGCGTATATTAGGAGGCTGGAAGAATGAAAAAAAATAGTTTATATATCATCTCCTCACTCCTCTTTGCTTGCGTTTTATTTATTTACGCTACCTCTATTAATTATCAAAATAATAATAATGCAAGACCGGCTCGAACAGAAACCTATACCAATACGGTCGTAAATGTACCAATTGATATTCAGTATGATAGTGAGCAGTATTTTATTAGTGGTTTTAGTTCAGAAGTAACGGTATTTTTAACTGGATCCAATCGAGTGACCTTGGCTAGTGAGATGCAAGAAAGCACTCGTAAATTTAAGGTTACTGCAGATTTAACACAGGCGACAGAAGGAACCGTTGAAGTTCCCTTGACCATTGAGAATCTACCAAGTGGTTTAACAGCCCTAGCAACACCGCAGAAAATCACCGTTAAAATTGGGAAGAAAGCAACACGGGATAATTTACCAGTCACTCCACAGATTGACTCTGGTAAGGTTGATGAACGAATTCTTATCGATAGTGTGACTGTTTCAGATGAACGCGTTTCGGTTACTAGTGATGTTGATACCTTGTCTAAGATTGATAAGATTGTGGCTGTTTTACCAACTAGTGAAAAAATTACAGGAAATTATACGGGTTCAGTTCCTCTACAAGCTATTGATAAGAATGGAACAGTTTTACCAACGGTGATTACACCGTATGAAACAAGCATGAAGATAACAACGAAACAAGCTAGATCAGCAAGTAGTTCTAGCTCATCAACGACAAGCTCATCTTCGGGCAGTTCGTCTTCAACTGGTTCTGAAACCAAGCCAGACTCTTCAAAAAAAGATTAATAAAACAATAGAAAAGGATAAAAAAATGGGTAAATATTTTGGAACGGACGGAGTCCGTGGAGAAGCAAACGTAGAACTTACGCCAGAATTAGCTTTTAAATTGGGACGTTTTGGAGGTTATGTTCTTAGTCAACATACGACTGAAGCTCCGAAAGTGTTTGTAGGACGTGACACTCGTATCTCAGGTCAAATGCTGGAAGCAGCTTTGATTGCTGGCCTCCTTTCAGTCGGAATTCACGTTTACAAACTAGGCGTTCTTGCAACACCAGCAGTAGCTTATCTTGTTAAAACAGAAGGTGCGAGCGCAGGTGTCATGATTTCAGCTAGTCACAACCCAGCCCTTGATAACGGAATTAAATTCTTTGGTGGTGACGGCTTTAAACTTGACGATGACAAGGAAGCAGAAATCGAAGCCTTGCTAGATGCCAGTGAAGATACTCTTCCACGTCCAAGTGCTGAAGGTTTAGGTACTGTTGTTGATTATCCAGAAGGCTTGCGTAAGTATGAAGGCTACCTTGTTTCAACTGGAACTCCTCTTGAAGGGATGAAGGTTGCCTTGGACACAGCAAATGGTGCAGCAGCAACAAGTGCTCGTCAAATTTTTGCTGATCTAGGTGCTCAATTAACAGTTATCGGTGAAACACCAGATGGCCTTAACATCAACTTGAACGTTGGTTCAACTCATCCAGAAGCCTTGCAAGAACTTGTAAAAGAAAGCGGGTCAGCTATCGGTTTGGCCTTTGATGGTGATAGCGACCGTTTGATTGCTGTTGATGAAAATGGAGAAATCGTTGATGGTGACAAGATTATGTACATCATCGGGAAATACCTTTCTGAAAAAGGCCAATTGGCTCAAAATACGATCGTAACAACCGTTATGTCTAACCTTGGTTTCCATAAAGCCTTGGACCGTGAAGGAATCAATAAAGCAGTCACTGCTGTTGGAGACCGCTATGTAGTTGAAGAAATGAGAAAGTCTGGCTATAACCTTGGAGGTGAGCAGTCTGGTCACGTTATCTTGATGGACTACAATACAACTGGTGATGGTCAGTTATCAGCTGTGCAATTGACGAAGATCATGCAAGAAACAGGTAAGAGCTTGTCTCAGTTGGCAGCAGAAGTGACTATTTACCCACAAAAATTAGTCAATATTCGAGTTGAGAATAGCATGAAAGAAAAGGCAATGGAAGTTCCTGCTATCAAAGCCATTATCGAGAAGATGGAAGAAGAAATGGCAGGGAATGGCCGCATCCTCGTTCGTCCAAGTGGAACGGAGCCACTCTTGCGTGTCATGGCTGAAGCCCCAACCACTGAGGAAGTTGACTACTATGTAGATACTATTGCCCAAGTTGTTAAAACTGAGATTGGTATTTAGTAAATCTAGCAGAAAATAAAAAAATATGGTACAATGGCAACTATATTGTAATTGTACAAATGGAGATGAAAATGAATTTAAAACGTGAACAAGAATTTGTCAGCCAGTATCACTTTGATGCGCGTAACTTTGAATGGGAAAATGAAAATGGAGCACCTGAAACTAAGGTTGATGTAAACTTCCAGTTGCTTCAGCATGATCAAGATAATCAAGTTACTTCTTTGGTAGTTGTTTTGAGCTTTATGATTGTCTTTGATAGATTTGTCATTAGTGGAACGATTTCTCAAGTCAATCATGTTGAAGGTCGTATTGTCGACCAACCAAGTGATTTCAACCAAGAAGAAGTTGAGACACTAGCTCGTCCATGTTTGGATATGCTTAATCGTTTGACTTACGAAGTAACAGAAATTGCCCTTGATTTACCGGGAATTAATTTGGAGTTTTAAGAAATGAAATTAGCGGTCATAACAGACTCGTCTGCTTTTCTACAAGCGGAAACCTTGCGGAAAGAAGATTTATTTGTGCTAGACATTCCTGTGAATATCGATGGACAGGAGTATGTTGAAGGTGTAAATCTAACCGCTCAAGAATTTTATGAAAAAATGGCTTCAGCAAGCGAATTGCCAAAAACGAGCCAACCAAGTATTGCCAAGTTAGATGAAATTTTATCATCATTAAAAGCTAAAGGCTATACACATGCCTTGGGTCTTTTCCTATCTTCTGGAATTTCAGGGTTTTACCAAAATATCCAATACATGAAGGATGAGTTTGAAGGTTTGACCATTGCTTTTCCAGATACTCGAATTACAAGTGCTCCTTTAGGATACATGGCTGAAAGTGTCTTTAAATGGGCAGAGCAAGGAGATGGCTTTGAGTCTATCTTAGATAAAGTAACTGAACAGATTGAAAATACCTCAGCCTTTATTATGGTGGATGATCTTGACCATCTAGTTAAGGGGGGACGTCTTTCAAATGGTGCAGCCATTTTAGGGAATCTCCTTAGTATCAAGCCAATCCTATACTTCAATGACCAAGGTGTGATAGAAGTATATGAAAAGGTTCGTACAGAGAAAAAGGCTACCAAACGCTTGGTTGAAATTGTTAAAGAAGCAACAGCTATTGGGAATTACCAGATTACTGTCATTCACGGGAATGCTCCTCAAAAAGCAGCAGATTTACGTCAACTTTTGATCGATGGTGGAGTGGCTACAGATGTTTCAATTGCAACCTTCGGTAGTGTTATTGGGACTCACCTGGGAGAAGGAAGTATTGCTTTGGGCTATACACCCATAATCTAGACTATTTTTAGGGGCAACTAAGGTCCTTTGTATCTTGAAATTCAACACGCCTGAAACCCTGTGTGAAAAAGATAGTTCTTCCAAGAAGTATACACTCCTTGACCAGACCTCCTATTTTCACTTTGTGTTCTTACAGGCTTTGTATCTTAAAATTGAACACGGACTATCTGCCTCTTGAAAAAAGATGCCTGTCTTGCCTTTCGTGGAAAGTCAGCGCCATTCCCTATTTTTTATGGGCAGCTAACGTCCTTTGTATCTTAGATAGGAGTAAAGATGAGTATTCGAGTAATTATTGCTGGTTTTAAGGGAAGAATGGGCCAATCTGCTTGTCAGATGGTTTTGTCAGATCCTGAACTTGAACTGGTAGCGGTTTTAGATCCTTTTGAGTCTGCATCTGACTGGCAGGGAATTTCAGTATTCAATGATAAGAATGACTTGGCAGGTATTGAGGCAGATGTATGGGTGGACTTTACAACACCAGCTGTTGCCTATGAGAATACCCGTTTTGCGCTTGAAAATGGCTTTGCTCCTGTCGTTGGAACAACAGGTTTCACTAGTCAAGAGATTGAAGACCTAAAAGAATTTTCTCGTTCTAAAAACTTGGGTGGCTTGATTGCTCCTAACTTTGCCTTGGGTGCTGTCTTACTCATGCAATTTGCGACACAAGCTGCAAAATACTTCCCAAATGTAGAGATTATTGAGCTTCACCATGACAAGAAAAAAGATGCTCCTAGCGGAACAGCTATCAAAACAGCGGAATTGATGGCAGAAGTTCGTAAGTCTATCCAACAAGGTGCTAGTGATGAGGAAGAACTCATTTCAGGTGCACGTGGTGCTAACTTTGATGGTATGCGAATCCACTCAGTCCGTTTGCCAGGTTTGGTAGCTCATCAGGAAGTTATATTTGGAAATCAGGGAGAAGGATTGACCCTACGTCATGACTCCTATGATCGTAGCTCCTTCATGACAGGGGTGAATTTGGGAATCAAAGAAGTTGTCAAGCGTCATGAGCTTGTCTATGGATTAGAACACTTATTATGAGATTAACACAAATGCCTTCTGAATTTCAGAAGGCTTTACCAGTATTAGAAAAAATTAAAGAGGCTGGCTTTGAAGCCTATTTTGTTGGGGGCTCTGTTAGGGATGCCCTACTTAATCGTCCCATCCATGATGTGGATATTGCGACGTCATCTTATCCAGAAGAGACCAAGCAGATTTTCCCTCGTACAGCTGACATTGGGATTGAGCATGGAACCGTCTTGGTTTTAGACGGAGATGAAGAGTACGAAGTGACCACTTTTAGAACTGAGGATGTCTATGTAGACTACCGTAGACCAAGTTCAGTTTCTTTTGTTCGTTCGCTAGAAGAGGACCTCAAACGACGTGATTTCACAGTTAATGCCTTTGCCTTAGATGAGATGGGCGAAATCATTGATTTGTTTGATGGTTTGAGAGATCTAGAAAATCAAGTTTTACGAGCAGTTGGTGTAGCTAGTGAGCGTTTCAACGAAGATGCCCTACGCATCATGCGTGGCTTTCGTTTTCAAGCCAGTCTTGGTTTTGAACTCGAGCAAGAAACCTTTGAAGCGATGAAAACCTTAACGCCACTCTTAGAGAAAATTTCTGTGGAACGTACTTTTGTTGAATTTGATAAACTTCTTCTGGCTCCTCATTGGCGAGTAGGTCTGTCTTCTATGATTGCAAGTAAAGCTTATGATTATTTTCCAGATATGGCTGGTAGTCAGGACAAACTCCAATCTTTGTTTGACTTAGAGGCTGATCTTACCTTTGAATCTTCTGAGCAAGCCTGGGCTGCACTCTTATGGGTTTTAGAAGTGGAAGATGCTCAACAATTTTTGAAACATTGGAAAACTTCTCGTCAATTTGCCAAGCAAGTTCAAGATTTACTTACGATCTTAGAACTTCGTGAAGAAGGAGAACTAAGCAAGCGCGATTGTTACCGCTTTGATCTAGATTTACTTTTACAGGCTGAAAATCTTCGTCAGGCTCAAGGAAAAGAAGTCAATCCACAGGCCATCACAGAGACTTATCACAGCCTAACTATCCATGATAAGAAAGAAATTCAAATCAATGGTGGGATTTTGATCAAAGAATATGGCTATCAACCAGGACCAGAAATGGGAGAAATTTTAGCAGAGATTGAGTATGCTATTGTGGATGGAGATTTGGAAAATAACTTGGAAGCTATTCATGCCTACTTGAGGGAGAAAAAATGAGTGATTTTATTGTTGAAAAACTAAGTAAATCCGTTGGAGACAAGACTGTCTTTAAGGATATTTCCTTTATCATTCATGACTTGGACAGAATCGGTCTTATCGGCGTCAATGGAACTGGGAAAACAACCCTTTTAGATGTACTTTCAGGAGTTTCTGGTTTTGATGGTGATGTGAGCCCTTTTTCGGCAAAAAATGATTACAAGATTGGCTATTTGACTCAGGACCCAGATTTTGATGATAACAAGACTGTCTTGGATACTGTTCTATCGAGTGATTTGAAAGAAATCCAGTTGATCCGTGAGTATGAATTGCTCATGCTCAACTACAGTGAGGATAAGCAGGCACGTTTGGAAAGGGTTATGTCAGAGATGGATTCCCTCCAAGCTTGGGAAATTGAGAGTCAGGTCAAGACCGTTCTCAGCAAGTTGGGTATTCAGGATTTATCAACTCCCGTTGGAGCCCTATCAGGTGGTTTGCGAAGACGGGTTCAGTTGGCGCAAGTCCTTCTGGGCAACCATGATCTTCTGCTTCTTGATGAGCCTACCAACCACTTGGATATTGCCACCATTGAGTGGCTAACCCTCTTCTTGAAAAATTCCAAGAAAACAGTGTTATTTATCACCCACGACCGTTACTTCCTAGATGCGCTCTCAACGCGAATCTTTGAGTTAGACCGAGCTGGTTTGACCGAATATCAAGGAAATTACCAAGACTATGTTCGTCTCAAGGCTGAACAGGATGAGCGCGACGCAGCTCTTCTTCACAAAAAGGAACAACTCTATAAACAGGAATTAGCCTGGATGAGAAGACAACCACAAGCTCGTGCAACCAAGCAACAGGCGCGTATTAATCGTTTCCATGACTTGAAGAAGGAAGTTTCAGATAATAGTGTTGAGACAGACTTAAGCATGAATTTTGAAACTAGCCGTATCGGTAAAAAGGTCATCGAGTTTAAGGATGTTTCCTTTGCCTATGACGACAAACAGATTCTGCAACATTTTAACCTTTTGGTTCAAGCCAAAGACCGTATCGGAATCGTTGGTGACAATGGTGTTGGGAAGTCAACCCTTCTTAACCTAATTGCAGGAAGTCTTGAACCAACTGATGGACAAGTTATCATCGGCGAAACGGTTCGCATCGCCTATTTCTCTCAACAAATCGAAGGCTTGGATGAGAGTAAGCGGGTTATCAATTATCTGCAGGAAGTGGCAGAAGAGGTTAAAACTAGCGGTGGCTCTACGACCTCTATCGCTGAGTTACTAGAACAATTTCTCTTCCCGCGTTCAACACACGGTACTTTGATTGAGAAGTTGTCTGGTGGTGAGAAAAAACGACTTTACCTCCTTAAACTACTCCTCGAAAAACCCAATGTGCTCCTCTTGGATGAGCCAACTAATGACCTAGACATTGCAACCTTAACTGTTCTAGAAAATTTCTTACAAGGTTTTGCAGGTCCAGTCTTAACAGTTAGTCACGACCGCTATTTCCTTGATAAAGTTGCGACTAAGATTCTTGCTTTTGAGAATGGTAGCATTCGTCCTTTCTTTGGGCATTATACCGACTACCTAGATGAAAAAGCCTTCGAAGCAGAAGCGACAAATCAAGTTCAAAAGGCTGAGAAGGAAAAAGTCGTCAAAGTTCGTGAAGAAAAGAAACGCATGACCTACCAAGAAAAGCAAGAGTGGGCAAGTATTGAAGGTGACATCGAAGCCTTGGAAAACCGTATCTCTGTCATTGAAGAGGAAATGCAGGCTAATGGCTCGGACTTTGGGAAGCTAGCTACTCTTCAAAAAGAGTTAGATGAGAAGAATGAAGCCTTGCTTGAAAAATATGAACGCTATGAATATTTAAGTGATTTGGCGTAATGGAAGAAAAAATTATCAAATGGAGCAGTAAGAAAATCATTTGGACTATTGTTCTCTGCTTCCTTGAGTTAGCTTTTCTTCTTTGGATCCTATCTTTTATGATGACCTATCCCAAGGAGGCACCTGTGGGATTGGTGGCATTAAGACTCTTTGTCTTATTCTTAATCATCATTGTTGGATGGATTTTGTATGAACGTTTGCGACTTCTTTTTTCAGATAAAGAGTATTTGAAATGTACGGCCCAAGGTTTTTCCTATAAGCCACATCCTAAAAAAGATTGGCAGTTTTATTCCTGGGGGCAGGTAGAAACATTTTCTCTAATGAGAATCAAGGGTGGTAGAAGTTCAAGGGATTTTTATACTATTGAAGTTCATTTTAATGATAAAGATCTTTTGAAAACCAACTCTTTATGGAATCGTCTACGAAGTAGATTTTCGACTGCAAAGCAAGCAAATTTTTTGAAAATCCCAATCTACTTGCTGGATGTCGGTTTACCGCGAAGAGTATTTGAAACCATGTCCTACTTTGAGCGAGAGTGGCGCATCCAACAAAATCGTCAACGCAATCAAAACTCTAAAAGCAAAAAAAAGGCAAGAGTTCATTAAACGAGCAATAGTTACAGATTTGATCAGAAGCCTTGGACTCAGTTTCCAGGGTTTCTTTCTATTTCTCTTTTTTAAGAATTATGGTATAATAGGGAGTAAAAACTTAAAAAGAAAGAAATGCTATGAACTTAAAAGATTACATTGCAAGTATTGAAAATTATCCACAAGAAGGAATTACATTCCGTGATATCAGCCCTTTGATGGCCAACGGCAATGCCTACAGCTATGCTGTTCGTGAAATTGTTCAATATGCTACTGACAAAAAGATCGATATGATCGTAGGACCAGAAGCGCGTGGATTTATCGTTGGATGTCCAGTTGCTTTTGAGTTGGGAATTGGTTTTGCTCCTGTGCGTAAACCTGGAAAACTACCACGCGAAGTTATTTCAGCTGACTACGAAAAAGAATATGGTGTTGATACTTTGACTATGCACGCAGATGCTATCAAACCAGGACAACGTGTTCTTATCGTAGATGACCTCTTGGCAACAGGTGGTACTGTTAAAGCAACCATCGAAATGATTGAAAAATTGGGTGGAGTCGTAGCAGGTTGTGCCTTCTTGATCGAACTGGATGAACTCAAAGGTCGTGAAGCTATCGGAGATTACGACTATAAAGTGCTGATGCATTATTAATGAAAAACAGTCCCTAGGGCTGTTTTCTCTTCATTTGATATAAAAATAAGCTATATCTAGTTAGAGAAAAACTATAATTGAAAACTATATCTTCATACAGTATAATAAAGGGAAAGAGAAACGTCAGCATTTTTCCCCGTTGACGATACCATGTTTACTTGAGTCCAATATGATACAGTAAGGAGATTTCTATGCCGATTCGAATTGATAAAAAATTACCAGCAGTTGAGATTTTACGAACGGAAAATATTTTCGTCATGGATGACCAGAGGGCGGCTCATCAGGATATTCGACCACTGAAAATTCTGATTTTAAACTTGATGCCACTGAAAATGGTTACAGAAACTCAGCTTTTACGCCATTTAGCCAATACTCCTTTGCAGTTAGATATTGAATTTTTATATATGGAAAGTCATCAGTCGAAAACAACTCGTTCTGAGCATATGAAGACTTTTTATAAGACCTTCTCAGAAGTTCAAGACCAGTATTTTGATGGCTTGATTATTACAGGTGCTCCAGTTGAACATCTCCCTTTTGAAGAAGTGGACTATTGGGAGGAATTTACTAAGGTTATCGATTGGTCTAAGACTCATGTCTTTTCAACCCTGTATATTTGCTGGGGAGCACAAGCGGGTCTATACTATCGCTATGGCGTAGATAAATACCAGATGGACCAGAAGCTTTCTGGGATTTATTCTCAAGATGTTTTAAAAGAAGGTCATCTTTTGCTGAGAGGTTTTGATGACTTGTATGTGTCTCCTCATTCTCGTCACACAGAAATTCTCAAAGAAGACATTGTAAATAAAACCAATCTAGAGATTTTAGCATCTGGAAAAGAGGTGGGAATCTCTATCCTTGCAAGCCGAGATTTAAGAGAAGTTTATAGCTTTGGGCATTTGGAGTATGATCGTGATACGCTAGCGAAAGAATATTTTAGAGATCTAGATGCTGGTTTAGATCCCCATATACCAGAAAATTATTTCAAAAATGATGACATCCATGAACTTCCTTGTATGCGTTGGAGTTCCTCAGCTGCTCTCTTTTTCAGTAACTGGGTAAATTATGCAGTTTACCAAGAAACGCCTTTTGAGTGGAAGAGTGCAGAAGAAGATGTGTCTCATTTTGGATATTTATAAGAGGAATTATGACATATTTAGATGCTTTCAAATCAGGGAACTTGGTGCTACCAAGTGCTCTGCTCTTAAACTACAATCAACTGTTTTCATCAAGCGATGATTTCTTAGTTTGGCAATTCTTTTACCTGCAAAATACAACAGCTTTAGGGGAATTGTCCCCAAGCCAGATTGCTGAGAAAATTGGAAAGCAAGTCTTTGAAGTCAATCAAGCTATTTCGCGCTTGACAGAAAAAGGCTTACTTCAATACCGAACCATTGAACTCAATGGTGAGATAGAAGTGATTTTTGATGCGACTTTAGCTTTAGAGCGCTTAGACCAACTTTTTGAAAAGCAAGAACCAAATCAAATGGTACCTGCTAAAAATGATTTGAAAGACTTGGTGGAAACCTTCCAACAAGAGCTAGGTCGTCTCTTAAGTCCTTTTGAAATCGAAGATTTAGAAAAGAGTTTGAAAGAAGACGGAACCAGTGCGGACCTGATCAAAGAAGCCCTACGTGAGGCCGTTTTGAATGGAAAACCAAATTGGAAGTACATCCAGGCTATCCTAAGAAACTGGCGTCATGAAGGTATTAAGAGTGTAGTCCAGGTAGAGGCTAAGCGTCAGGAGAGAGAAGCGACTAATCCTCAAAATGTTCAAGTTTCTGCAGATTTTCAAAATGCTATGGATCTTTGGAAAGACTAGTTTTAAGTATTGATAATAGAAAAAAATGCCTACAGGCTAGAAAGAAAATCTAGCTTGTGGGCATTTTTTGTGTGTTTTATACTCAATGAAAATCAAAGAGCAAACTAGGAAGCGAGCCGCAGGTTGCTAAAAACAATGTTTTGAGGTTGCAGATGGAAGCTGACGTGGTTTGAAGAGATTTTCGAAGAGTATTAATTGATTAGTTAGCCAGTCCCCATACACTAAGCGAGCGTTCTGTAACTGGGAAATCTCCATAACCTTCAGCATTGATAGTTACTTGGTCAGGATGGTTACCAAGCAAATCAACAAAGGTTTGGTCAGCCCATTCTTGACCGACGAACATGGTTTTAGAGTTTGCTTGGGTATTAGAAATCACGATGGCAAGTGGTGATTGATTTTCAGCTCCTGAACGGACCCAACCGATACAATTTGGGTCATCAAAGTAGTCGATTTGCTCTCCGTAAGCCAACTCTTTTCGAATAGCTAGCAAACGGTCAAGAACATCTTTGAAATCTTGCTGAGCATATTGACCAGAAATACCGTAGTAGTCTCCGTAAAATACACATGGAAGCCCCTGCTCTCGCAAAAGAATGAGGGCGTAGGCTGCTGGTTTAAACCATTCTTCAACAGTAGACTCCAGAGCTTGACCTCGTTGGGTGTCATGGTTTTCGACAAAGGTTACAGCCTTATCTGGCTTGATTTGAACGAGACTATCATTAAAGATGGTACGCAAATCATAGTCTGCACCAGCTTGGCTTGCTTCAAAGAGATTCATATGGAGGCGAACATCGACAAGATCAAAGCGCTCTTCAATCTTTTCAAGGTAGTCCAGATTTGCTTCCTTGTCTGGATTCCAGAATTCTCCAAAGACATAAAAATCTTGACCATATTTTTCTTTGATATCGCGAATGAAGTTGCGCATAAAGAAAGAGTCTATGTGTTTAACTGCATCCAAACGGAAACCAGCTACACCAGTCGTTTTGATAAACCAATTTGCCCAATCGTAGATATTTTGTATGACTTCTGGATGCTTGAAATCTAGGTCTGCATACATGAGATAGTCATAGTTGCCATTTTCGTTATCAACTAATTCCTCGTTAGCCCAGCCTTTATTATCACCTTGAATCAAATAGATGCCAGACTTACGACGCTTGGCATCATAGTCAGTTCCAGTAAAGTGGTACCAGTGCCAGTGGAAGTCATTGTAGGTGTTTTGTCGTCCGTCAAAGGTAAAACCAGTCCAGCCATTGATGGTAAAAGGTTCGCCTAGTTCAACAGTTCTATCTTCTGGATCAACTTCGATGACTTGGAAAGATTCCAAATGGTCTGCAGCAGCCTTATGATTTAAGACGATATCAGCCATTGGTTGAATCCCATGAGATTTTAAAGTTTGGATGGCATGAAGATAGTCTTCTTTAAAGCCATACTTGGTACGTACAGTACCCTTCTGATTAAATTCTCCAAGGTCAAACAAGTCATAGACACCATAACCAACGTCTTTTTCATTTGTTGCCTTGAAGGCAGGGGGCATCCAAATGTGACTAATACCTAAGTTGGCTAGATGTTCAGCGTCGTCAGCTAGGCGTGTCCAGTGATTTCCATCGTGGGGGAGATACCACTCAAAATATTGCATTAGGGTTTGATTTTTCATAGTTGATCCTCTTACTTACAGTGATGAGAATTATTGTAGCACAAAGCCAAAGAATATGCAAACGTTTGCGTTATAATTAAACTCTTTGAAATTTATGTCTATTTTTCAACTGGAAGTGTTGAAATACTATAAAAGAAAAATAGTAGGACTAATGGGAGGAAAAATTCTCTCAGATAGGGCAAGATGATGGATGAATCAATAGTTTCTATTTTGTGAATTGTCACAAAATTTGTTATAATAGTATTTATGAATAAAGTATTCGTCAGTAGACGTGTTGAAAAAAAACTAAACCAAGGTCTAGTACTTTTGGAGGAAATTGATTTTCCAGAACTATCTGAAACTGATCAAGAAGTCGAGTTATTTAGTCAAAACAAGCAGTTTTTGGGCAAGGCCTATTTATCTCGTCAAAATAAGGGGATTGGTTGGTTTGTAACGAACCAGAAGCTTTCTTTTAACCAAAAATTCTTTGAAAGTTTGTTTGAAAAAGCCAAACAAAAACGTTCTTCTTACTATCAAGATGAGTTGACAACTGCCTTTCGTTTGTTTAATCAAGAAGGCGATGGTTTTGGTGGAATGACTCTGGACCTATACGGAGATTATGTTGTTTTCTCCTGGTATAACTCCTATGTCTATGGGCTTCGCCAACAGATCCTAGCAGCCTTTGCTCAGGTTTTCCCTGAAGTCTTAGGTGCCTATGAAAAGATTCGTTGTAAAGGTCTAGACTATGAGTCTGCCCATATCTATGGTCAAGAAGCACCAGAAAATTTTACAGTTCTTGAGAATGGAGTTCTCTATCAAGTCTTTATGAATGACGGTCTTATGACAGGCATCTTCTTGGACCAACATGAAGTGCGTGGTAGCTTGGTTGATGGTTTAGCTATGGGGAAATCCTTGCTTAATATGTTTTCCTACACAGCAGCTTTCTCAGTTGCTGCAGCTATGGGAGGAGCTAGTGAAACAACCTCTGTAGACCTAGCCAAACGTTCCAGAGAACTGTCAGAAGCTCATTTTCATGCCAATGGACTCAGTCTTGACAATCATCGTTTCATTGTTATGGATGTCTTTGAATACTTTAAATACGCTAAACGTAAGGGCTTGTCTTATGATGTGATCGTTCTAGATCCACCTAGCTTTGCCCGTAATAAAAAGCAAACTTTCTCTGTAGCTAAGGACTATCACAAGTTGATTTCCCAGAGTTTAGAGATTTTAAATCCGGGAGGTATGATCATTGCTAGCACCAATGCTGCCAATGTTTCCCGTCAAAAATTTATAGAACAAATCGACAAAGGATTTGCAGGAAGAAAGTACCAGGTTCTTAATAAATATGGACTTCCAGCAGACTTTGTCTACAATGAAAAAGATGAAAGTAGTAATTACCTTAAGGTGATTAGCATGAAGGTAACTAAATGAAATTAGTCGTTTCAGTAATGCCAAAGAGTTTAGAAGAGGCGCAAGGAATCGATGCCATGCGGTATATCGATGCTGATATCATTGAGTGGCGTGCCGACTTCCTACCAAAGGAAGTCATTTTACAGGTAGCTCCAGCTATTTTTGAAAAATTTGCAGGCCGCGAACTCCTCTTTACCCTGCGAACTCGTGCTGAGGGAGGCGAGATCGATTTGGATTCGGCGGAGTATGTACAAATTATCAAAGATGTAGCTCAACTCTATCAACCTGAATATATCGATTTTGAGTATTTTTCTCACAAGGATGTTTTCGAAGAAATGCTTGATTTTCCAAATCTAGTTTTGAGTTATCATAATTTCCAAGAAACTCCAGAGAATATGATGGAAATCTTATCCGAGCTAACCAGTCTAACGCCAAAAGTGGTTAAAGTATCGGTTATGGCTCATACAGAACAAGATGTATTGGACCTTATGAACTTTACGCGTGGCTTTAAAACACTGAACCCAGAACAAGAATATGTGACGATTTCTATGGGGAAAATGGGTAAGGTTTCTCGTATCACTTCAGATGTGACGGGTTCTAGCTGGTCTTTTGCAAGTCTGGACGAAGCCAGTGCTCCAGGACAGATTTCTCTATCTAGCATGAAAAAAATTAGGGAGATACTAAATGAAGATTGATGGCTACACACGTTTAGCAGCTGTAGTCGCCAATCCTATCAAACACTCCATTTCACCCTTCATTCACAATCAAGCTTTTGAGGCAACCAATACCAATGGGGTTTATCTTGCTTGGGAGGTAGAAGGAACTGACTTGGCAGAAACAGCTGCCAACATTCGTCGTTACCAGATGTTTGGAATCAATCTTTCTATGCCCTACAAGGAACAGGTGATTCCTTATTTGGATCAATTGAGTGAAGAAGCTCGTTTGATTGGTGCTGTCAATACAGTGGTGAATCGAGAGGGAACTTTAATTGGATATAACACAGATGGCAAGGGATTCTTTAAGAGCTTGCCTTCTTTTAAAATATCAGGGAAAAGAATGGTCTTGTTAGGAGCAGGTGGCGCAGCCAAGGCAATTTTGGCACAGGCAATCTTGGATGGAGTCAGTCAAGTTTCTGTCTTTGTACGCTCGGCTTCAATGGAAAAAACAAAACCTTACTTAGAAAAGCTACAGTATGAAACAGGTTTTAGAGTAGATTTGTTTGCCTTAGAGGATGCTCAAGAGCTCCAAGAGAACATTCGAAAAGCTGAACTCTTGGTCAATGCGACCAGTGTGGGGATGGATGGAGCATCTCAGCCAATCCCAATAAGTATCGTTTTACCAGAGAGGCTCTTGGTAGCAGATGTGATTTATCAACCCTTTGAAACACCATTTCTAAAGTGGGCAAGAAACCAGGGCAATCAAGCTATCAATGGCCTAGGCATGTTGCTTTACCAAGCGGCGGAAGCTTTTCAGTTATGGACAGGCAAGGAAATGCCAACCGCTCAAATCTGGGAATTACTAAAACAAAAGTATCAAAAATGAAAAAAGGAGAACTGCTATGAAAATCAAAATAGACCTTCCCCACCATCCTTATGATATTCAGATTGAAAAAGGATGCCTGTCTCAAGCAGGAAAATGGTTGCGGGAACTTTGGCAACCGCAAAAAGTCGTTATCATTACCGATAACCATGTGGCTTCTCTCTATGCAGAAAAGGTCAAGCTGAACTTAGAGGATGCTGGTTTTCAAGTGGCTCTATTTGCTTTTCTAGAGGGTGAAGAGCGAAAAAATTTAACCACAGTTCAAAAGGCTTATGAATTTCTAGTTAAGCAAGACTTGACTCGCAGTGACGGCATCGTAGCTTTAGGTGGTGGTGTCGTTGGTGATTTGGCTGGCTTTGTAGCCTCAACCTATATGCGAGGTATTCACTTTGTTCAAATTCCGACCAGTTTGACTGCTCAAGTGGACTCTTCAATCGGTGGTAAGACAGGAGTGAATACTCCTTTTGCTAAGAATATGGTGGGAACTTTTGCCCAACCAGACGGCGTTTTGATTGATCCAACCGTTCTTGAAACCTTAGGTAAGAGAGAGTTGATTGAAGGAATGGGTGAAGTCATCAAGTATGGCTTAATTGAAGATCCAGAACTCTGGGACCTATTATCCGATATGGATGGTTCTGTCGAAAGCATATTGGAACATTCAGAAAGTTTGATTGAGTACTCTTGTCAGGTCAAGCGCAAGATGGTAGTTGAAGATGAATTGGACAATGGCATTCGTCTGTATCTCAATTTTGGTCATACAATTGGCCATGCTATCGAAGCGACTGCTGGTTATGGACGTGTTATGCATGGTGAGGCAGTAGCGATGGGAATGGTTCAGGTCTCAAAGGTCGCAGAACAAAAAGGCCTTATGCCAGTTGGAATCACTCAGTCAATCCGAGAAATGTGTCAGAAATTTGGCCTTCCTGTGGATTATGAAAACTGGGATGTTGATAAGCTTTATCAGGCTTTAATTCATGATAAAAAAGCGCGTGGCAACACTATGAAATTAGTCTTGGTACCAGAACTTGGTTCAGCAAGGATTCACCCAGTTTCTCTCGAAGAAATGAAAGATTACTTGGTAAAATAAGGAGAATGTATGAGATATTTAACAGCAGGAGAATCACACGGTCCTCGTCTGACAGCAATTATTGAAGGGGTTCCAGCAGGTCTTCCTTTGACTGCCGAGGATATCAATGAGGATCTCAAACGTCGCCAAGGTGGTTACGGTCGTGGTGGACGCATGAAGATCGAGAGCGACCAAGTTGTCTTTACTTCTGGTGTTCGCCACGGGAAGACGACAGGGGCTCCCATTACCATGGATGTCATTAACAAAGACCATCAAAAATGGCTAGATATTATGTCTGCCGAGGATATTGAAGACAAACTTAAAAGTAAACGAAAAATCACTCATCCTCGCCCAGGTCACGCTGACTTGGTAGGCGGTATCAAATACCGCTTTGATGATTTGCGAAATTCTCTGGAACGTTCATCTGCCCGTGAAACGACCATGCGAGTAGCAGTTGGGGCCGTGGCTAAACGTCTATTGGCTGAGCTTGATATCGAAATTGCCAACCATGTTGTTGTCTTTGGTGGCAAGGAAATCGATGTTCCAGAAAACTTAACAGTCGCAGAGATCAAAAAACTAGCTGCCCAGTCAGAAGTTTCTATCGTTAACCAAGAACGTGAGCAGGAAATCAAGGACTATATTGATCAGATTAAACGTGATGGAGATACCATCGGTGGTGTTGTCGAAACAGTTGTCGGTGGCGTTCCAGTAGGTCTTGGTTCCTACGTCCAATGGGATCGCAAACTAGATGCAAGATTAGCTCAAGCGGTTGTCTCCATCAATGCCTTTAAGGGTGTGGAGTTTGGTCTTGGTTTTAAAGCAGGTTATCTCAAGGGTAGCCAAGTCATGGATGAAATCCTCTGGTCACAAGCAGATGGCTATACTCGTCGTACCAATAATCTTGGAGGTTTCGAAGGTGGTATGACCAATGGTCAACCGATTATTGTTCGTGGGGTCATGAAACCAATTCCAACTCTCTATAAACCATTGATGAGCGTTGATATTGAAACCCATGAGCCTTATAAGGCAACGGTGGAGAGAAGTGATCCAACCGCTCTTCCAGCAGCAGGTGTTGTTATGGAAGCAGTCGTAGCAACAGTTTTGGCCCAGGAAATTCTAGAGAAATTCTCTTCTGATAATCTGGAGGAATTAAAAGAAGCTGTTGCTAAACATCGGGAGTATACAAAGAATTATTAAGGAGTTCTTATGGCTAAAACCATCTATATCGCAGGACTAGGTTTGATTGGTGCTTCCATGGCACTGGGAATCAAGCGGGATCATCCTGATTATGAAATTTTAGGATACAATCGCAGTCAGGCATCTAGAGATATTGCCTTGGAGCGAGGAATGATTGATCGTGCGACGGATGATTTTGCCAGTTTTGCTCCACTTGCAGACGTCATCATTCTTACCCTGCCAATTAAGCAAACCATTACTTTTTTACAAGATTTGGCAACTTTGAATTTGAAAGAAGGTGTCATTATTTCCGATGCTGGATCGACCAAGTCAGCTATCGTGGCTACAGCTGAGAACTGTTTTGCAGATAAGCCTGTTCGATTTGTTGGAGCTCATCCTATGGCAGGTAGTCATAAGACAGGAGCGGCCTCTGCAGATGTTAATCTTTTTGAAAATGCCTACTATATCTTCACGCCTTCGAGCTTAACGACTCCAGACACGCTCGAAGAAATGAAGGACTTGCTGTCAGGTTTGCACGCTCGTTTCATTGAAATCGATGCTGAAGAGCATGACAGAGTGACTTCTCAGATCAGTCATTTTCCTCATATCTTAGCATCAGGTTTGATGGAACAAACTGCTAGTTATGCTGAAGAGCATGAGATGGCCCGACGTTTTGCGGCAGGTGGTTTCCGTGATATGACTCGAATCGCCGAAAGTGAGCCAGGAATGTGGACTTCTATCCTCTTATCCAATCGAGAAACTATTATTGAACGCATCGAGGATTTCAAGCAACGTTTAGATGAGGTTGGACAAGCTATTAGTAAGGGTGATGAAAACCAAATCTGGAACTTTTTCAATCAAGCGCGGGAGCAACGCCAAGCTATGGAAATCCATAAACGTGGCGGTGTTGACAGTTCTTATGACCTCTATGTCGATGTTCCCGATGAGGAAGATGTTATCTTGCGCATCTTGGAATTGCTAAGAGGAACTTCCTTGGTCAATATCCATATCAATGAGGAAAACCGTGAAGATATTCACGGTATTCTGCAGATTTCCTTTAAGAATGCTCAGGATTTAAAACGTGCTGAGCAAGTCATTACAGAAAATACGAATTACACAGTCGTTATTAAATAAGGAGGACAATTATGTCAAATATTTATGATAGTGCAAACGAACTTAGTCGTGGACTACGTGAGTTGCCTGAATACAAGGCGGTTAAAGAAGCTAGAGATGCTATTCAAGCCGATGCAGAAGCTAGCAAGATTTTTGCGGATTATGTTGCTTTTCAGCATGAAATCCAAGTGATGGCCCAAACTGGTCAAATGCCAGACGCTTCTTTCCAAGAAAAAATGGAAAGCTTTGGCAAGTTGATTCAGGGCAACGCTCTCTTGTCAGCCTTCTTTGCCAAACAGCAACAACTTTCTATTTATCTATCTGATATTGAAAAAATTGTTTTTGAACCAATTTCAGAACTTTTAAAATAAGAATTTACCTCATAAAGTCAGGAATTTTTAAGAAATTTCTGACTTTTTATGATAAAATAAGAAAAAGTATTGTCAGTATGAGGTCTAGTATGAAGTTAAAAACAAACATTAACCATTTGAATGGTAGTATTCGAGTACCAGGTGATAAGTCCATCAGTCATCGCTCGATCATTTTTGGGAGCTTGGCTGAGGGTGAGACTAAGGTTTATGATATCTTACGTGGTGAAGATGTTTTGTCAACCATGCAAGTTTTTCGTGACCTTGGTGTTGAGATTGAGGACAAAGACGGTGTCGTTACCATTCAAGGTGTTGGTATGGATGGATTGAAAGCCCCTCAGAATGCTCTCGATATGGGGAATTCTGGTACCTCTATTCGTTTGATTTCAGGCGTCCTTGCTGGTGCAGATTTTGAAGTGGAGATGTTTGGAGATGACAGTCTTTCTAAACGTCCGATGGACCGTGTGACCCTTCCATTGAAAAAAATGGGAGTTAGTATTTCAGGTCAAACAGAGCGAGACTTGCCACCCTTGCACTTAAAAGGTACAAAAAACTTAAAACCTATTCATTATGAATTGCCGATTGCCTCTGCTCAAGTTAAATCAGCCTTGATTTTTGCGGCTTTGCAGGCTCAAGGTCAGTCTGTCATCATTGAGAAGGAGTGCACTCGTAATCATACAGAAGATATGTTGCGTCAATTTGGTGGAGACTTAAGTGTCGATGGTAAGAAAATCACTGTTCAGGGACCACAAAAACTAAGTGGGCAAACGGTTGTCGTACCTGGAGACATTTCCAGTGCAGCCTTTTGGTTGGTGGCAGGTTTGATTGTTCCTAATTCTCGTGTGGTACTTAAGAATGTCGGTATTAATGAAACTCGTACAGGGATTATTGATGTTATCCGTGCTATGGGTGGCAAATTAGAGATTACTGATATTGATCCAATTGCTAAGTCTGCAACCTTGACTGTTGAAACTTCAGATTTGAAGGGAACAGAAATTGGTGGAGCTTTGATTCCACGTTTAATTGATGAATTACCAATTATTGCTCTCCTAGCTACCCAAGCTCAAGGGCAAACGGTCATCAAAGATGCAGAAGAACTCAAGGTTAAAGAAACTGACCGTATTCAAGTTGTCGCAGATGCTTTAAATAGCATGGGAGCAGCTATTACTCCTACAGCAGACGGCATGATTATCGAAGGAAAATCTACCCTCCATGGTGCCAGAATCAATACCTTTGGTGACCACCGTATCGGCATGATGACAGCCATTGCAGCTCTTTTAGTTGCAGATGGAGAGGTCGAATTGGATCGTGCAGAAGCCATTAATACTAGCTACCCAAGCTTCTTTGATGATTTGGAGACTTTGATTCATGGCTAAGGTTTTACTAGGTTTTATGGGTGCAGGAAAATCAACTATTGCTAGAGGATTAGATCCTGACTTTGTAGACATGGATGCCTTGCTTGAAGACCGACTGGGGATGCCAATTGCTCGTTTCTTTGAAGAAAAAGGAGAAGCAGCCTTCCGTCAGATAGAAGAAGAAGTTTTGGCTGACCTACTAAAAACGGACCAAGTCGTGTCTACTGGTGGTGGAGTGGTCATTTCTCAGAAAAATCGTGACTTACTCAAGCAAAATCCAGACAACATCTATCTTAAAGCAGATTTTGAGACCCTTTACCAGCGAATTGCAGATGATAAGGACAATCAACGCCCGCTATTTCTAAAAAATAGTAAGGAAGATTTGGCAGGAATTTTTAATGAAAGACAGGCTTGGTATGAGGAAGTGGCTAGTAAAGTTATCGATGTGTCCAAGCTAAGCCCAGAGGAAATTATAGAGGAACTAAGATGAAAATTGCCTATCTAGGTCCCAAAGGATCTTTTTCGCACCATGTGGTGCAGACGGCTTTTCCTCATGAGGAACTGGAGCCATTTTCAAATATTACAGACGTTATCAAGGCATATGAACAGGGATTGGTAGACTATTCAGTAGTGCCGGTTGAAAATTCCATTGAAGGTAGTGTCCATGAGACTCTGGACTATCTTTTCCACCAGGCTCGCATTCAAGCTGTGGCAGAGATTGTTCAGCCAATCCATCAACAGCTGATGGCAGTATCAGGACAGTCTAAAATAGAGAAAATCTTTTCTCATCCGCAGGCATTAGCCCAAGGGAAGAAATTTATCGATGAACATTTTCCAGACGCTCAATTAGAGGTAACGGCAAGTACAGCTTATGCTGCTCGGTACGTTTCCGAACATCCAGATCAACCATTTGCAGCTATTGCTCCAAAAAGCTCTGCTGAGGAATATGGATTAGAACTGGTCGCTCAAGATATTCAAGAAATGGAAGCCAACTTTACTCGCTTTTGGGTTTTGGGGCCTAACTTACCACAAATCCCTTTGGAAGCAAGTTCTGAAAAGATGAGCCTGGCCTTGACCTTGCCGGATAATCTACCAGGTGCATTATACAAAGCACTTTCTACCTTTGCATGGCGTGGGATTGACTTGACTAAAATTGAGAGTCGTCCCCTAAAAACAGCCTTGGGAGAATACTTTTTTATCATTGATGTCGCTTATACTGATAAAGAACTGGTCCACTTTGCTCAAAAAGAACTGGAAACGATTGGAATCCAGTATAAAGTACTAGGTGCTTATCCTATCTATACCATACAGGATAAAGGAAAGGAGAAGGAATGACTAGAGAGAATCCTTTGACACACCATGAAAAACTGAGATATGACTATCTTTTGAAAAATATTCATTATTTAAATGAAAAAGAAAAGAGAGAATTTGACTTTTTACATGCTAAGTTAGAAGGTCAAAAAGGTTCAGCGGAAGTTTTCAATCCAGAAGCCAAGGAACAACTTCTTTCAGATTCTGGTATCGACCTGCCAACCTATGCTAATCGTAGTCGCTCTAGCCGCCGTAGTGGTGGAGCTCAACTGGAAACGAAGGTTCCAAAAACTAAGAAGCTGAAGAAAAAAAGAGGTTTTCGTTTTAAACGCTTATTTGCTTGGTTAGGGATGTTATTCCTTTGTGTAGCAGTTGGAATGATCGTCATGTTCTTAAAGGGCTTCCAATCGGCGAATCCTAATAGCTCAAATGGGACCAAAGATGCCAAAGCTGCTCAGGTTGAAGTCTTCAATGGACAAGATACGCGTGATGGGGTTAATATTCTTATTTTAGGAACAGACGGCCGTATTGGACAGAATAGTGCAGAAACACGGACAGATTCCATTATGGTTCTGAATGTAAGTGGCAAAGATAAAAAATTGAAGCTCGTTAGCTTTATGCGTGATAACTTGGTCTATATTGATGGATATAGCCAAGTCATCAATGGTCAAAAACAGACCGACCATAAATTAAACTTAGCCTACGAATTAGGGGAACAAGAAGGTAAACAAGGAGCTGAAATGGTCCGCAAGGTCCTCAAGGATAATTTTGATCTAGACATCAAATATTATGCCCTTGTCGATTTCCAAGCCTTTGCGACAGCCATTGATACGCTTTTCCCTGATGGTGTGACCATTGATGCTCAGTTTTCAACTCTAAACGGGGTTCCAGTTACAGAAGCGACTGTAGGAGATGACTTGCACGCAACGGAAACTGAGTCACCGACTCAAACCATTCGAGCTGGGAAACAACAGATGAATGGTTCGACTCTTCTCAACTATGCACGTTTCCGTGATGATGATGAAGGGGACTATGGGCGTACTCGTAGACAGCAACAAGTCATGACTGCTGTTTTACAACAAATTAAAGATCCGACAAAACTTTTCACTGGTTCGGAAGCACTAGGAAAAGTATTCGCCATGACCTCTACAAACCTTCCATATACTTTCTTATTGACCAATGGCTTATCAGTCCTTGAAGGTGCGCAGAATGGTATTGAAAGATTGACAGTTCCAGAACTTGGAGACTGGGTAGATGACTTTGACGTATACGGCGGTCAATCCCTTCGAGTGGACCAAAAAGCTTACCAAAATAAATTGGCCCAAATGGGATTTAGATAAAATGTAAAATGAATCAGAGCTTGAGGTACATATGAAAAAATGTATCTTAGGCTTTGATTTTTCACATGGTCAGATGGATTTATAAACTATTTTTATGGTATAATAGAATGATGTATTCTATAGAAGAGGAAGAGAATAAGATGAGTGATTTAAAGGCAATTCAAGCTCGTAGCCTAGAGATGGCTGAATATTTTGTCGCCTTTTGTAAAGAACACGATTTACTCTGTTATTTGTGTGGTGGAGGAGCTATTGGAGCTCTACGAAATAAAGGTTTTATTCCTTGGGATGATGATTTAGACTTCTTTATGCCCCGCAAGGATTATGAAAAATTAGCAGAGTTATGGCCTCGTTATGCGGATGAGCGTTACTTCTTATCAAAAAGTGATAGAGACTTTGTTGATCGCAACCTCTTTATCACTATTCGAGACAAGGCAACAACTTGCATCAAGCCTTACCAACAGGACTTGGATCTTCCACATGGCTTAGCCTTGGATGTTCTTCCCTTGGATTACTATCCTAAAAACCCAGCAGAACGTAAGAAACAGGTACGTTGGGCTTTGATTTATTCTCTCTTTTGTGCCCAAACCATTCCAGAAAATCATGGAGCTCTCATGAAATGGGGGAGCACGATTTTATTAGGATTAACTCCTAAAGCCCTTCGTTATCGTATCTGGAAAAAGGCTGAGAAAGAAATGACTAAGTATGGTCCAGTTGAAAGTGATGGCATCACAGAGTTATGTTCAGGTCCGGGCTACATGAAGAAGAAGTATCCAATTCATGCCTTTGAAGATAGCATTTTCTTACCATTCGAAGGAACAGAAATGCCTATTCCAGTTGGTTACGATGCCTATCTAAGCACAGCTTTTGGTGATTACATGACACCACCACCAGCTGACAAGCAAGTGCCTCACCACGATGCCCTTATAGCAGATATGGATAAGAGTTACACTGAATATAAGGGAGAATATGGGGCATGATGAAAGAAAAAATTAGCGTTATTGTTCCAGTTTATAATGTAGAAGCTTATTTGGAACGATGTGTAGAGTCGATTTTAAAACAGACTTATACCAATTTTGAATTGCTTCTTATTAATGATGGTTCGACAGACCAGAGTGGTGACTTGTGTGATCAGTTGGCATCTAAAAATGAAAATATCAAAGTTTTTCATATTAAGAATGCTGGAGTTTCAAATGCTAGAAATGTAGGTATTCAACATTCAAGAGGAGAATGGATTACTTTTATTGATAGTGATGATTTTATTACACCAGATTATTTGGAAACTTTAATAAGTGTAGTTGATAGTGACGATTCTATCGGCTTTAGTATAGCGCGTCTCCACCATATAAAAAATGGTCAAATTACAGAATTACCAGTTTTTTCAGGAAAGAAAGAAAAGTGGTCGACAGAGGAGACAATGAGAGAATTATTGATAACAACCCGGACTTCTTTTTTCCCTGTTGCAAAATTGTTTAAAAGGGAGATTATTTCAGGTTTTATATTCAATACAGACTATCATTTGGCTGAGGATGCATTGTTTTTAACAGAAGTTTTACTAAAAACCAAATGTACAAGCGTATTTATTGATAAACCAATCTACTATTATGATCATCGTCAGGGAAGTGCGACAACTTCTGTCAACAATCATGTATTTGATACCATAGAGGTCTATAAGATTATTATTTCTGAAGTTTTTCAAAGATTTCCAAAACTCAGAACTGAATTAGTGAATAGAGAATGTTGGTCCTATATCACAGTGTATGATAAAATAATTTTTACAGATTCAAGCCAATATCGAACAGAAAAAGTTAAGTTGAGAAAGTGGATTATTAATCATTTATCTGAGATATTAAAAGACCCTTATTTTACTCATTTTCGAAAAATAGCCGTTTTGTCGCTCCTTGTTTCTCCATGGATCTATAGACAAATTGTCGGCTTGAATTAATAATGTCATTTAAAGGAGTTGAAGATGAATTTTTCAAAAACGAATGAATGCTTTGAAAAATCAAAATTTTGGATTTCATATCTGTTTGTTTTTATTTCGATTTTAAGCATGAGTTCACTAGTCTATAAAGTAACAAATCCTGTTTACAAGGGATTATCAGCAGTTGTTGTTCTTTGTATTTGTTTAACCTTATTGTTAAATTGGAAACGAATAGAAATCGATAAGAAATTCCTAGGTTTATTTGGGCTTTTGACGGGGAGTCATCTAGTAGCAACACTGGTTAATCGTTCAGGCCACTTACTTGGAAATATGGTTGAAATCTTCTTTATGATAACTTACATTTTACTATTTACCATGGTGAATTTAGAGTATCTAAAGAAGTTAATTCGCTTGATTGCAGGAACGGTTCAAATTGTTTCTTTTTTCTCAGCCATATTTGCTTTTGTTCTTTTAATATTTAGAGTCTTAATATTATTTAAAATTGGAGAACAATCCTATTATTATGGTGTTATGAATGGACGCTTGTGGGGAATTGTTAATCCAAATGCAAGTGCTATTTTTTCTTATATCAGCATTGTTTTTGCTTTGTACCTTATTCATAAAGGAAGTAAATACTCAGTTTATCTAAAGATAAATAATCTGATTCAGTTAATCTATTTTGCAACCATGCAGAGTAGAGGAGCACTCTTATCAGTCATTTTGATGCTTGGAATTTATTGTCTTTTTATTTCTAGAGGAAAATTACTCAAAAAATGGCTTACTTTTCTAGTAGCTAGTATCTTACTCACAGGTAGTAATATTGGTATTAGTTATGTAACTTCTATATACATTTCAGCAGCCAAGGCAACTGTAATTGACTTAAATAAAGGCAAATCATATTCAGAGACAGATTCGGACGTAGCCAAGAAAAACGGGGAACTTCACCTAATCGAGACGACACCAAGTGGTCGTACTTATATCTGGAAAAATGCTATTAAAATGGGAAGTGCAAAACCGTTATTTGGCTATGGTGTTCGAAATGTTACCGATTACTATAAAGAGTACTTTAGTAAATTTGAAATTCAGAATTCGCTGATTGGTGGGAACTTCCACAATATATTTGTAACAATTTTTGTAAGTTCAGGATTATTAGGTTTACTTTCTTTCATCATTTTAATAAGTTATATCGCTGGAAGATTTGTTACTTATTTAATTGTGTCTAAGAAGAATAGCGAAAAATTTATTATGATTCTATTTTTTGGTATTTTATTTGGACAATTGTTTGAAAGTCAGATCATGTATTCTACAAACTTTATCAATATTATTTTCTGGTTAGTGATTGGTTATGGTTTAACAGTCTGTTCGAAAGAAAAAAATATCCGTTATGAGGAAGTGACAGATATTTCTGAAATCCAACAGATGGAATTAGGAATCATGGAGTATATTCATGAAGTTTGTCAGAAAATTGGTGTTAAGTATTTCTTAGCTTATGGTAGCTTAATTGGCGCAGTTCGTCATCAAGGTTTTATTCCATGGGATGATGATATGGATATTTGTATGCTTCGAGATGATTATGAAAAATTACAAGATTATTTGATTGCCCATCCAGATGAACGATACGAAGTCATGTCTTATAAAAATAATATCAATTATGTTTATCCTTTCATGAAGGTTCAAGATAATCGAACCTACCTACTTGAGGAAGATGTGCGAATTGATTCAAATATGGGTATCTATGTAGATATTTTCCCTGTAGATGGTTATGAAGATGATCAGGCGTTTAAGGATAAAATGACTAAAATCATCAAGAAACGCCAGTTAAGTTGTTATACTTTCAAAGGAATTACGAATACTAAAAGTGTAGTAAATTCAATTATCCGCTATATTTCTGTTATTATCTTTTATTTCACAAACACAAATAAGTACGTTTCTCAAATCGATGAATTGGCAAAATCTAGAAAAGTAGAAGATTATGAACAAGTAGACTATCTTATCTATAAAGATATGAATAAACCTGTTTGGAAACGAGAATGGTTAGAAGATGTTGAAATTGGTAATTTTGAAGGGAAAGAATTTTTGATACCAAAACACTACCATGAAATTCTTACTTCCGATTATGGAAACTATATGCAGTTGCCACCAGTGGAGCAACAGGTTTCCCATCATGACTTCAAACTGTGGAAAATTGTAGAGAATGGATAATATTTTTTCATCTTAGGAAAGAGTAAAAAATAGGAGTGACAAAGATGTCTGAGAAAATTTTAAGTCTAGAAGAGATCAAGCAAGTAGAACTTGATATTCTAGAGTATTTACATAAAATCTGTGAAAAACATGATATTAAATATTTTATCGATTTTGGAACCTTGCTTGGGGCTGTACGTCATAAAGGCTTTATTCCTTGGGATGATGATACAGACATTTCTTTAGCTAGAGATGAATTTGAAAAGTTATACGCAGTTCTAAAAAACGATAACCACCCATACTATAAGCTGATTTCTTTTAGAGAAACGAAGGGTTATCCATATAGTTATATGCGTGTTTACGATATTCGAACACGGAGAGATTCGAATCTTTTAGATCCAAGTGTTGTGCTTGGAACTTGCGTAGATGTCTTCCCGTACGATGGTCTTGTTACGGACGAACAAGATCGTAAGAAAATGAAACTATATAAACAACTAATTCGTCTATCGTCTTTGAACTTTAAAGGAATTAAATACGAAAACGGAGGGATTAAAAATCTTCCTCGTTATATCGCGTCAGCAATATTCAGATTTACATCTCCTCAATTCTGGAATCAAAAGCTAGAACAACTTGCCTTAAAATACAGTGTTGAAAATTCTACAGACTTGGTTTGTTCAACTTATGATTCATACTATCCAGCTGGCATTAAAGCAGAATGGCTGTATGATACAATTGATATGCCATATGAAAATCTAATCCTAAAAGTACCAAGAAGATATCATGAGATTCTTGTCTATGAATTTGGGGAAGATTATATGACTCCGCCTCCTGCTGACAAACAGATACCAGGAAATGAGAAGAATTATTGGATTGATTAGCGAAAGAGTATATAAAAAATAGAAAGTTGAATGCCTTATGAAAACTATTAAAAAATCAATATTACTTAGTGCCTTGATCTTATCGGCATCAATAATTCAAGCACAAACAGTAAATGCAGATACAATCTCAGCAGGTTCAGGGAATCGTATCCACTTTATCAATACAAAAGCTAACTCTGGAAGTGATGCTATTTTACTAGAAAGTAATGGTCATTATGCTTTGATTGATATGGGAGAGGATTATGACTTTCCGGATGGAACGGATACACGTTATCCAAATCGATGGGGAATTTCTATTAACAATTATCAAGTTTTGGAAGATCGGTTGATTCGCCATCTTGATCAATTAGGTGTCAAGAAATTAGATTTTATATTAGGAACTCATGTTCATAGCGACCATATTGGTGGAGCAGATGAAATTCTTAATCGCTATCAAGTCGATAAATTCTATTTGAAAAAATATTCGGATCAACGAATTACAAGCACTTGGGGATTGTGGGATAACCTTTTCAATTATGATAATGCTCTTCGTGCTGCACAGAATAAGGGAGTTACACTTATTCAAGACATAAAAGATGAAGATAGCAAGTTCAAATTTGGGGATATGGATATTCAACTTTATAATTATAAAAATGAATATGATGCTGATGGAAACCTAAAAAGAGTTCTTGATGATAATTCCAATTCAATTGTTGCAGTAGTGACTGTAGCAGGAAAAAGAATTTATCTTGGTGGCGATTTGGATAATGCTGAGGGAGCTGAAGATAAATTAGGGCCTGTTATTGGAAAAGTGGATATGATGAAATGGAATCACCATTACGATGCCAAGGTTTCTAATACAATTGGTTTCATTGAACACCTTTCTCCTAGTATGATTATCCAAACAACTGGAGGAGATATTAACCTCGCTTCAACGAGAGACTATCTAAAAAATAAAAATATTCAAGTGATTCATGCATCAAGTAAAACTCAGGATGCAACTGTATTTGATATTAGTGATAAAGGCTTTACAAATGTCTCAGGAGATTTTCCGAATATTCCTACTGTTGAAGAGAAATGGTATAAAGAAGATGGTTACTGGAAGTATCGTTTAAAAGATGGTCAGATGGCTATTGGTTGGCATGATATTGCTGGTGCTACATATTTCTTTAACGGAAAAGGTCAAATGCAGAGTGGTCGTTGGCTCCGTATCACTGACGAATGGAATGGAGAACCAAAATTTAATGATTACTACCTAAACAATGATGGTAAAATGCAGACGGGTGGTTGGTTCTATCATGATAATACTTGGTACTATATCCAGTCAAACGGTGCAAGACGTTACAATGAACTAGCTGAAATTGGTGGTCAAAAATACCTCTTTGATAAGGATGGTAAAATGCTAACTGGCTTACAAGTCTTCAATGGTAAGAAGATGCTCTTTGCAAGTAGTGGTGCTCTTCAAACAGAAGGAACTGCATCTAGTTGGCAAAAAATAGATGGAAACTGGTACTACTTTGATGAAGAGGGAACTCGAATCGTTGGAAAAAAAGAAATCAATGGAGCTACCTATTATTTCAATCAAGAAGGGATGATGCAAACCGGTTGGATCTTTACTGAAGGTCATTGGAACTATTTTGCAAGTTCTGGAGCTATGAAAACAGGTTGGGTTAAGGATAAGGGTACATGGTATTATCTGGATAAAGACGGTGTCATGCTAACGGGTCTTCAAGAGATTGATGGCACTCGTTATTACCTCAATGCAAGTGGAGCTATGCAGACCGGTTGGAAATGGTTAGACAATCATTATTACTACTTCACAACTAGTGGATCTATGAAGACAGGTTGGCTTAAAGATAAAGAACTCTGGTACTATCTAGATAAAGACGGCATCATGTTAACAGGTCTTCAAGAGATTGATGGAACCCGATATTACCTTAATACAAGTGGAGCCATGCAAATTGGTTGGAAATGGTTAGACAATCATTATTACTACTTCGCAACTAGCGGAGCTATGAAGACAGGTTGGTTCAAAGATAAAGGGCTTTGGTACTATCTCAAACCTGAGGACGGTGTCATGGCAACAGGTCTTCTAAATGTTGATGGCACTCGTTATTATCTCAATGCAAGTGGAGCTATGGAGACAGGATGGCAATTGCTAGATAACCAGTATTACTACTTTACAGAAAGTGGAGCCATGAAGACAGGTTGGTTCAAAGACAAAGGACTTTGGTACTATCTCAAACCTGAGGATGGTGTCATGGCAACAGGTCTTCTAGATGTCGATGGCACTCGTTATTATCTCAATGCAAGCGGAGCTATGCAGACTGGCTGGAAACAACTGAATGGCAACTGGTACTATTTCCAAGCAGATGGTTCCTTATTGAGAAATGGAACAACACCTGATGGTTACAAGGTCAATCAAGATGGCATTTGGAGCTTGAATCCTGATAAAGTAGAAGTTCAGGAAAGTCAAGAAAAGCCTAAGAAGGATTCTGATAAGCTAGTAGAGAAGGAAGAAAAATCGGCAGAAGTCAATGAAAAAGATGAAGCTGCTGAAACAAAACCGACTTTGAAGGCAGATAAAGAATGATCTTAGTTGCTTTGCTAGAAAGCTGATTAGGTGCTACGTTCAGACCTGTCAGATACTTTTCTTTTAAAATAGTATTTATATACATCTCAGAGAATCAATCAATGTTTTTAGAATGAGAATATTGGTCAGCTTTGGGGTGTTTTTTGATTCTTTAAACCCTAACTTGTTGAAAGAACCCCTTCGTCTTCAAATAGAAATATTTTGATAAGAAATTTTAAAAAACACCGATTAGATAAATAAGAAAAATTATGGTATAATAAAACGATACAAAAAAGGAGTATATATGGACATTTCAGAAATTCGTCAAAAAATTGACGCCAATCGTGAAAAATTAGCTTCTTTTAGGGGGTCTCTTTGACCTCGAAGGGTTAGAAGAAGAAATTGCCATTTTGGAAAACAAAATGACAGAACCTGATTTTTGGAACGATAATATTGCGGCCCAAAAAACGTCGCAAGAATTAAATGAACTAAAAAATACCTACAATACTTTCCACAAGATGGAGGAGTTGCAGGATGATGCTGAAATCTTACTAGACTTTTTAGCAGAGGATGAGTCTGTTAAAGATGAGTTGGTGGAGAAGTTAGCTGAGCTAGATCAGATGATGACTAGCTACGAGATGACTCTGCTCTTGTCAGAGCCTTATGATCATAATAATGCTATTTTAGAGATTCACCCAGGTTCTGGTGGAACAGAAGCCCAAGACTGGGGCGATATGCTACTTCGTATGTACACTCGTTATGGTAATGCTAAAGGCTTTAAAGTTGAAGTCTTGGATTATCAAGCTGGTGATGAGGCAGGTATTAAGTCAGTGACCTTGTCTTTTGAAGGCCCAAATGCTTATGGACTTCTCAAGTCAGAGATGGGAGTTCACCGTCTGGTACGTATCTCGCCATTTGACTCAGCTAAGCGTCGTCACACCTCCTTTACTTCTGTAGAAGTTATGCCAGAGTTGGATGATACTATTGAAGTTGACATCCGAGAAGATGATATCAAGATGGATACTTTCCGCTCGGGTGGAGCAGGTGGACAGAACGTCAACAAGGTTTCAACAGGTGTCCGTTTGACCCACATTCCGACAGGGATTGTCGTTGCATCAACCGTTGACCGTACTCAGTACGGAAACCGTGATCGTGCGATGAAGATGCTCCAGGCAAAACTCTATCAAATGGAGCAGGAAAAGAAAGCTGCTGAGGTAGATGCCCTTAAGGGGGATAAGAAAGAAATTACATGGGGAAGCCAGATTCGCTCCTATGTATTCACCCCTTATACCATGGTGAAAGATCACCGTACCAGTTTTGAAGTTGCGCAGGTAGATAAGGTTATGGATGGGGACTTAGATGGTTTCATCGATGCCTATCTAAAATGGCGTATTAGTTAAAAGAAAGGAAGTCACATGTCGATCATTGAAATGAGAGATGTTGTCAAAAAGTATGACAACGGGACAACAGCCCTACGTGGCGTCTCTGTGAACATTGAACCAGGAGAGTTTGCCTATATCGTAGGTCCTTCAGGTGCAGGTAAGTCAACTTTTATCCGTGCCTTGTACCGTGAAGTTAAAGTTGAAAAAGGAAGTTTGCAGGTTGCAGGTTTTAATCTTGTTAAGATTAAAAAGAGAGATATTCCGCTTTTGCGTAGAAACGTAGGCGTTGTCTTTCAGGATTACAAACTCTTGCCAAAGAAAACTGTTTATGAGAACATTGCTTACGCAATGGAGGTTGTCGGTGAAAGCCGTCGCAATATCAAAAAACGTGTTATGGAAGTTTTGGATCTTGTCGGCTTGAAGCATAAGGTTCGTTCATTCCCTAATGAATTATCAGGTGGTGAGCAACAACGTATCGCCATTGCTCGCGCTATCGTAAACAATCCTAAGGTATTGATTGCCGACGAACCGACAGGTAACTTGGACCCGGATAACTCATGGGAAATCATGAACCTCTTGGAGCGCATCAATCTCCAAGGTACGACTGTTTTGATGGCGACCCACAACAGCCAAATCGTAAATACCTTGCGCCACCGTGTCATTGCCATCGAGAATGGTCGTGTGGTTCGTGACGAAGCGAAAGGAGAGTACGGATACGATGATTAGTAGATTTTTCCGCCATCTATTCGAAGCTTTAAAGAGTTTAAAGCGTAATGGGTGGATGACCATTGCTGCTGTCAGTTCAGTAATGATTACCTTGACCTTGGTTGCTATTTTTGCCTCAGTTATCTTTAATACTGCAAAATTGGCAACGGATATCGAAAACAACGTTCGCGTCATGGTTTATGTCCGTAAAGACGTTGAAGACAATAGTGAAACCATTGTCAAAGAGGGCCAAACAGTTACAAACAATGATTACCACAAGGTTTATGATGCCCTCAAGGCTATGCCAGCTGTTAAAAATGTAACTTTCTCAAGTAAAGAAGAGCAGTACCAAAAGCTGACTGAAACCATGGGTGACGAGTGGAAGGTTTTTGAAGGAGATGCCAATCCTCTTCATGATGCCTACATCGTAGATACCAATTCACCAAGTGATGTGAAACCAGTCGCTGAAGAAGCTAAGAAAATCGAAGGAGTTTCGGAAGTTCAAGACGGTGGTGCCAATACGGAACGCCTCTTCAAGTTGGCTTCCTTCATCCGTGTTTGGGGATTGTTCATTGCAGGACTCTTGATTTTCATCGCGGTCTTCTTGATCTCAAATACCATTCGTATCACTATCATTTCACGTAGTCGTGAAATCCAAATCATGCGTTTGGTTGGTGCTAAAAACAGCTACATCCGTGGCCCATTCTTGCTAGAAGGAGCCTTTATTGGTTTGTTGGGAGCAGCTCTTCCATCAGTTCTGGTTTACTTTATCTATAACCGAGTATTCCAATCTGTCAACCCATCCTTGGTTGGACAAAACCTATCCTTGATTACCCCAGATACCTTTATTCCATTGATGATTGGTCTTTTGTTCCTCATCGGAATCTGTATCGGTTCACTTGGTTCAGGAATCTCAATGCGTCGATTCTTGAAAATCTAAGTAAGATAGTTTACTAAAATCTATAAAAGTAGGATTCAACAGGCTTCACCGAGTCTGATGGTCCTACTTTTTATGTTGAACTTATAAAGCAGTTGCTTGCCAATTTTTGGGAAACAGTGTATGATAGGAAAGGACCTTTTTGCTAAAAGAGTGATAGGGACTAGAAGAAAGGAATCTTTTTTCTCTAGAGTAATATCTAGCTCTTTTGACTTAACATAAATAATGAATGAGGATAAGATGAAACAATTTTTGGAAAAAGTGAGTATACTTTCCCTGTCGTTAGTATTGATCACATCATTTTCTATATCAAGTGCCCTACCAGCCATGTTTGACTATTATCAGGGCTATTCGACTGGTCAGGTCGAGCTCTTGGTCAGCCTTCCATCCTTTGGGATTATGGCCATGCTCCTCTTAAATGGAGTTTTAGAACGGATTTTTCCTGAACGTCTCCAGCTGACCTTGGGACTTTTGATTTTGTCAATCAGCGGAACAGCTCCCTTCTGGTATCAGGGGTACTACTTTGTCTTTGCTACTCGTCTCCTTTTTGGAATTGGTGTGGGGATGCTAAACGCCAAGGCCATCTCGATCATCAGTGAACGGTACCATGGCAAAACTCGTATCCAGATGCTTGGTTTTCGTGGGTCAGCTGAGGTAGTGGGAGCCTCTATCTTGACTCTGGCAGTTGGTCAACTCTTGACCTTTGGATGGACTGCAACCTTCTTAGCCTATGCAGCAGGTTTAGTGGTTCTTGTACTCTTCCTTCTCTTTGTCCCTTATAACAAAGAAGAAGTTCATGAGTCCAAGCAAAAGACAGAAGAAGTAGCGAAACTAACTCGCTCCATGCTACAGTTGATTTTCTTTCTAGCTATCGGTGCTGCAGTCATTGTATGTACCAATACAGCTATTACCTTCCGAATTCCTAGTCTCATGATTGAGGCAGGCTTTGGAGATGCTCAATTGTCTAGTCTGGTCCTCAGTGCCATGCAGTTGATTGGGATTCTGGCCGGAATTAGCTTTTCTTTCCTCATCTCTGCCTTTAAGGAAAAATTGTTATTGGTTGCGGGTGTAACCTTTGGTATTGGGCAAATCATCATTGCTCTTTCACCTTCTCTTTGGGTTGTCGTTGCTGGTTCGGTCTTAGGAGGATTTGCCTACAGCATCGCTCTGACGACTGTCTTTCAGTTAATTTCTGAGAGAATCCCAGCAAAGCTCCTTAACAAAGCAACTTCCTATGCTGTCTTGGGATGTAGTTTTGGTGCCTCCTTAACACCATTTGTTCTTTCAGGAATTGGTTTAGTAACAACGAATGGTCGAATGACCTTTATCATTCTAGGAGCATGGATGATTGCGACATCAGTCCTTGTTTCTCTCCTATTGAAAAAAGAAGGTTAACAAAAAGAGGTTGAGAAAAAATCTTTACAATCAGAAAAACGCATATTATCAGGTGTTGAAAAGCCTTGATACTATGCGTTTTATTTTTTTTCATTTTCTGATAATACTCTTCGAAAATCAAATTCAAACTGCGTCAACGTCGCCTTGCCGTATATGTGTTACTGACTTCGTCAGTTCTATCCACAACCTCAAAACGGTGTTTTGAGCAATCTGCGGCTAGTTTCCTAGTTTGCTCTTTGATTTTCATTGAGTATAAAATTGAGTTTTTGATCAACTTTTTTTAGTGCTCAGGCGAACATTTGCCAAAAGTAATCAATGATGTAGGTCAAGCCGTATGTGTAAACGACCAGGGTAAAGGGCTTGGTCAGAACGATGATAGTCATGTAACGCTTGAAGCTCATCTTGGTTAGAGCTGCTAGCATACAGAGAAAGTCCGCTGGACTAACCGGCCAAATCATCATAAAGATAAAGAATCGATCAAAGCGATTGCCCTTGTCTAGCCAACCGATGTACTTATCATAGGTACGCTTGCTGACGACAGATTGAACAAAGGGTGCTCCGTAGAGGCGAACCAGGTAAAAGATAATGGCGCAACCAATGACAATGCCGATATAGTTGTAGATTGTCCCAATAATGTGACCGTAGATAAAGACACCTGCAACGGAGGTCAGAGCACCAGGAATGATAGGAACCACCGTCTGTAAAATCTGCAAAAAGATAAAAAGTGGTGGCCCCCAGATACCGGCCTGTTGGATAAAGGCAGATAGGGTTTCCTTGGAATGCAAAACGCCAGCCTGATAGGCCCAGATACAGAAAATCAAAGTACCAACTCCACCGATGATGGAAGAAATATTGATTGCTTGCTGTAGAAGGGGAGAAACAGCTTTCATTTCTTTATCGTGTGACATGTAAACTCCTCTTGAGTAGTATGATTCTACTATACCATATTTTGAGGAGAAAGACTATATGGGGTACTTCATGTGACTTTGCCTCAAGTATGGTAAAATGGGAATAAGAAAATGGCAGCTTAGAATGAGGAAAATCATGTTAGGATTGAAGTTTAATGGCACTTGGCGCAACTACCAAAGACAGGTCTTGGATAACTTTCAGGAATATCAAGCAGATGGCCATGTCCACTTGGTGGCAGCACCAGGTTCTGGGAAAACAACCATTGGTATCGAGTTGATTGCCCGATTTGATAAGCCAGCTCTGGTTTTGGTGCCAACGGTTACCATTCGGGAACAATGGGTGGATAGAATTCGCCAGGCCTTTTTAGAGGATGAGGACCAGATCAAAGGTCTCGTGTCTCAAAATCTTAAGGACATGAAGCAAATCACTATCGCTACCTACCAAGCTTTTCACAGTGCTATGCAACAGGTGCAATCTCAAGAAGAGAATGGTGAGACGGTGGATTTTGGCGGTTTTGACCTGCTTGCCAAACTCAAGGAAAAGGAAGTTGAAACCCTCTGTCTGGACGAATGCCATCACTTGAGAAATGAATGGTGGAAAAGCCTAGAAGATTTCCGTAAAAATTACCAACAACTGCAAGTCATCTCTCTCACAGCAACACCTCCTTATGACAGTGAGCCAGAACTCTGGGATCGCTATCTCCAGATGTGTGGCGAGATCGACCAAGAAATCACAGTGCCAGAGCTAGTCAAAGAAGACACTCTCTGCCCTCATCAGGACTTTGTCTATATCTGTTTTCCAACCAAGGAAGAGGACAAGCGTCTGGAAGAGTTTGAAGAGACCAAGTGGCAGTATGTCAGCCAACTAGTCGTTGATCCTGATTTTCAGACGCTCATTAGGTCTTCCAAGGTTCTCAAAGGGGAAATTTCTGCGGATATGCTCCTCGAAGATCCCAAGTATCTCTCAGCACTCCTCATTTATCTACAGGCTCAAAAGCTGGAAATCCCCAAGCATCTACAAGATTTACTGGGAGCTGAAGGCTTGCCTGCTCTCAATTATTATTGGCTCGAAGTTCTCTTGCAAGGTCTTCTCTATCAGACTCCTGACTGGTATGAGAATCCGCAGGAGACAAAGAAAAAGATAGAAGCAGAACTGAAATCAAGAGGACTGATTGAAAAACGTCAGGTCTTCTTGGTAAAATCCAAGGCCAATGACCAAATCCTCAACCAATCATTGGGGAAATTATCTGGAATTGCTGATATCTTTGCGACCGAGTATGCTAGCCTCGGAAAAGACTTGAGACAACTAGTCCTAGCAGACTATATTCGTAAGGACTTTGCTAACTATCTAGGGGATGATCAGGCACCTATCACTCAATTAGGTGTCCTACCTTACTTTGAAATAATTCGCAGAAGTGCACAAAAGCAAGGTCTTTCTGTCCCTATAGCAGTTCTTTCTGGTAGTGTCGTTATCATACCTGCCAGTGTCAAGGCTGAACTCGAAGCACTCATCCCAAACACTAGCTTGACCTTCTCTGCCATCGGAAAACTTGACCAAGGGACCTATCTCCAAGTAGGTTTTCCATCCAGCTTTAAGGGGATGGTCGCAGCAGTGACCGAGCTCTTCCAACGTGGTTCTATCCAGGTCTTGGTCGGAACCAAGTCTCTCTTGGGAGAAGGATGGGATGCACCTTGCGTCAACTCTCTCATCCTCGGAAGTTTTGTCGGAAGCTTTATGCTCAGCAATCAGATGCGGGGCCGTGCCATCCGTATCTGGCCAGGACATCCAGATAAGACTAGTAATATCTGGCACCTAGTAGCCATCAAACCGTACAAAAAACCAGCCTTTTCTAAGGAGGATCAAGAAGAACAAGATCTCAATCCTTATCAAGACCTCCAAACCCTTGCCCGTCGTATGGACCATTTCCTTGGTTTATCTTATAAGGAGGATACCATCGAGACAGGGCTGGATCGCTTGGACTTTCCTAAAGCTCCTTTTAAGAAAAGTAAGATTAAAGCCTATAATCAGAAAATCAAGGAATTGTCCAAGGACCATAGCTCCCTTCGCAAAAAATGGCAGGAGGCGTTAGTAGTTGTGGATAAACTGGAGATTGTCAATGAGGTAGCGACGGATCGTAAGCAAATCCCTCTCTTGACACTAGTTGATGCTGAAAAGTGGCTTCGCTATTCTTTCTTATTGATTGCAGTTAATCTCCTCCTCTATCTTTTTAAAACAAATGGTATTCGTCTTGCTTGGTTAACGACTATTAGCCTTGTTTTGCTGACTATTGCTTTGGTCCGTTATTTCTTTTACAAGAGTCCTTATGTACGCCTACGTCAGGTGGGTGAAGGTATTCGTAATGCCATGCTAAAGACGGGGCATCTTTCCGATGATCAGTCGCGCGTGCAGGTGGAAGAAGATAAGGATAGCTATTGCGTTTTTGCCTATCTTAAGGGTGGCAGTATGCGAGACAAGGAACTCTTTTCTCAGACCTTAGGAGAATTCTTTGCACCCGTTGACAATCAACGCTACCTCTTAGTCGCTAAAAAAGCACCAGCAGGTCAGTCCAAGTATTTTGTAGTTCCTAGCCTTTTTGAAAAGCGCAAGGAAGAAGCACAGCACTTCCAAAATGCCGTCGCCCCTCATTTAGGTGATTACCAGCTAGTCTACACCCGTAACGAAGCAGGCAGAAAAGTCTTACTCGAAGCCCGACTCAAATCCCTAGCCAACAAAAATGACCGCCTCATCACCAAGAAAAAAGTCAAAAGTGCGTTGAAGTAGGGAGGGAGAGGAGGTTTAATCTCCTCAGTAAATAAAAAAGAAAGAAATAATCATGGCAGATACATTTTTAATTCTAGGTAATGGTTTTGATATTGCAATGGGAAGAAAAACAAAGTATACAGATTTTATTGAGTTTGAAAAACAATTATTTTCTAATCCTGATGAGGAATTGCTAGAGTTTTTAAAAGCTAAAAAAGTAAGGATTGAGAAATACAGAGATAATTTGTATTTGAAATTTATTAATGAAAATAGAGATAGACTTGGAGAAAATTGGTCTAACCTTGAAATCATGATTTCTCAACTTGCGGATGCAATAATGTATTTTAAAGAGAACAATGAAGTACTATTTAAAGTTGCTACTACAGGACGAATTTGGTTATTGGAAGAGAGTTTATTACAAGAAAAAAATTATAGGTCAAGATTATATATTGCAAATATGTTTTTTTCACTTTTTCATGAAAAAGGTTGGAGTTCTTTAGAAAGAGAAGTTGCATTGGATAAATTAAATAACGAATTTATTAGGCAACTTGATTTACTAATTGAACTGTTAGAAATCTATCTGTCGTATTTGGACTATCTTGATTTTAGTGTAATAAATATTCAAGTAAGCCCAACAGCTCTAGACAGGGTTCCAAATTTATTAAATTCCTATGTTCTAAATTTTAATTATACCAACACATCTGGTCATCTATTTGGGATCTCTGAGGAGAATACTCACTTCATACATGGGCGAATTGATCTAGAGAGAACTTTCAATCGAATCAATACTATGGTCTTTGGAATTGAGGACAAAGAAAATAATATCAATAGTGGTTTAATTCCTTACCAGAAATTCTATCAACGAGTTGTTAAAGAAACCGGAAGTAAATTCGAAGATTTTTTTAGTATCACAAATTTAACAAAAGACTATATACATGTATCAGGAAAAAAGTTTCCTGTTACCCATAGAACTCCTAAAAACATAGTTGTGTTTGGTCATTCTGTAGACCCTTTGGATAAAGAGATATTCCAAAAATGTTTTGCATTAGCAGAGAAAGGTGAGTACTCTTATCGGTTTATTTTTACTTATTTTGATGAACCAGCTAAACGTTCGATTATTAAGAATCTCGCAATCATCCTAGGTAAAGAAAAACTGATAGAGTTGACAACAAAACGCAATATCGTATTTGTTAAAAGTGATGATAAAGAAAGTATGGAAAAATCCTTACTCCCATAATATAGTCATAAAGTAATTGAGTTTATAGAATACAATTGTAAAATTGTTTTCAAAAAAGTTTGTAGCCCACTCGTCCTTTCTAGTTCGAGTGGTTTTTCTTGAAATATGATAAAATAGAAAAGATAATACATGAATTAAGGAAAGTAAAAATGGCAAGTAAAGAAAATGCAGAACGCAAGGAGCTGCATCGTAAAATTTGGGCGATTGCGGACGATGTTCGTGGTGCTGTAGACGGTTGGGATTTCAAGCAATACATATTGGGAATCCTATTCTATCGCTTTATTTCTGAGCATATGGCTGACTATTTTGATCACGCTGAGCAAGAGGCTGGGGATTTAGAATTCCGTTATGCTGATTTGAGCGACCAAGAAGCTGAGCGAGATTTTAAACCAGGGACAGTTGAAGATAAGGGATTCTTTATTCTTCCTAGTCAACTATTTGAAAATGTCGTTAAGAACGCTTCACAAAATGAAAATTTAAACGAGAACTTAGCCAATATTTTCCAAGATATTGAGAAGTCAGCGATTGGATTCAAGTCTGAGGATGATATTAAAGGTTTGTTTGATAACTTGGACACACGAAGCAACATCCTTGGTGGAACTGTTCCAGAAAAAAATAAACGTCTTTCTGATATCCTCAATGGTATAAACGGTATTAACTTTGGGAACTTTGAGGAAAATGATATTGATGCCTTTGGGGATGCTTATGAGTTCTTAATTTCCAACTATGCCAGTAATGCTGGTAAAAGTGGTGGTGAATTCTTCACTCCTCAGACAGTTTCGAAATTACTTGCTCGTTTGGTGATGGTTGGTAAGGACAAGATTAACAAGGTTTACGACCCAACATGTGGCTCGGGTTCGCTCTTGCTCCAGATGAAAAAACAATACGAAGACCATATCTTGGAGGATGGTTTCTTTGGTCAAGAAATCAATATGACCAACTATAACTTGGCTCGTATGAATATGTTCTTGCACAATATCAACTACAATAACTTTGATATCAAGCGAGGAGATACCCTTTTAAATCCTCAGCATTTGGATGAAAAACCTTTTGATGCTATTGTTTCTAACCCTCCATACTCAGTCAAATGGGTGGGAGATGGAGACCCAACTCTCATAAACGATGACCGTTTTGCGCCAGCTGGTAAACTAGCTCCTAAGTCAAAAGCTGACTTTGCTTTTATTATGCATAGTCTCAACCACTTGTCTAACAAAGGTCGAGCAGCTATTGTTTGTTTCCCAGGTATTTTCTATCGTGGTGGTGCTGAAAAGACCATTCGTCAGTATCTAATAGATAACAACTTTATTGAAGCAGTGATTGCTCTGCCTGATAATCTCTTCTTTGGAACTTCTATCGCAACCACTATTTTAGTGTTAGCTAAGAATAAACTAGAAAATAAAACGTTTTTTATTGATGCGAGTAAAGAATTCAAAAAAGAGACCAATAATAATGTCTTGACGGATGATAATATCGAACATATCGTTGAGTTATTCACTAATTATCAAAGTGTTGACTATAAAGCAGCTCTTGTTGATAATGAAGTGATTGGTTCAGAGCAGGATTACAACCTTTCTGTCTCAACCTATGTCGAACAAGAAGATACACGTGAGAAGATTGATATTGATGAGCTCAATCAAGAAATCGCTGAGACTGTTGCTAAGATTGACCACTTACGTGCAGAGATATACAAGATTGTAGAGGAGCTAGGAGGTAAATGATGAATATCCTAGAAGAAATCCAAAACTGTCCCGTTGAGTGGAAAGAGTTGGGGGAAGTGACTGATACTGTTACAAGTCCAGTAAAATTAACTAAAAAGGAGTATCAAGTATCAGGGAAAATACCAATTGTTGATCAAGGGGAACAATTCATTGCAGGTTTTTCAGATTATGGGAAATATCTGAAAAAGGATGAATATATTATTTTTGGGGATCACTCAGAGCATGTAAAATATATAGATTTCGCTTTTGTTCAAGGAGCTGATGGTTTAAAAATTTTGAAACCTAAGAGTGGCATAAAAGCAAAATATATATACTATTGTTTTTGTAATTTTTATAAGAAAGAAGGAAGTTATAAAAGACATTGGAGTAAAGCAAGAACTACTCTTATACCAATTCCTCAAAGTGAAGAAATTCAAGAAAAAATCGTGCAAACACTTGACAAATTTACGGATTATGTTACAGAATTGACCTCAGAATTGACCTCAGAATTGACCTCACGTAAAAAGCAATATTCTTTTTATCGAGATAAACTCTTATCATTTGAGGATGAGGTTTATCAGGTTGAGTGGAAGATGTTAAATGAGTTTCTTAAAAAAGGGAAAGGAACTAAAATTACAGCTAGTCAGATGAAATTACTTCACAAAGAAGGTGCGCCAATCCGTATCTTTGCAGGAGGTAAGACATACGCTGATGTAAATTATGGAGATATCCCTGATAAAGATATTCATACTGAAGAAGCAATTGTTGTAAAATCTCGTGGAATTATTGATTTTGAATACTGTACAGAGCCATTTAGTTTTAAAAATGAATTTTGGTCATACAGTTCAGACAATGAAAATATCAACCTAAGATATATTTATCATTACTTAGTTCATAATAAAGAACATTTTCAAAACATTGCTAATAATATGCAAATGCCGCAAATTTCTAGTAATGATACTGAAAAATTCAAAATCCCAGTCCCATCCCTTGAAATTCAATCTCGCATTGTTCAAGTTTTAGATAACTTTGAAATTGTTTGTAACGACTTAAATATCGGACTGCCCAAGGAGATTGAACTGCGTCAAAAACAGTACGAATATTTCCGAGAAAAACTCTTGACATTCGTCGCCGAAGGCGAGTACACTGAGAGTAGAGTAGAGGAGTGGGACAACTCCGCTATTATTAAACTTTTACAGTGGGTATTTGGCCCAATTCGAGTGAAGGTGGGACAAGTTGTCAATTTGCAACGTGGGAAACGTCTTGTTAGAAAGCAACTAACTACTTCAGAAAGTTTTCCGGTTTATCAAAACAGTTTGATGCCTTTAGGATATTATACTGAATCAAACAGAGTGAAAAATACTAGCTTTGTAATTTGTGCAGGGGCGGCTGGTGAAATTGGATATAGCGATAGGGATTTTTGGGCAGCAGATGATGTCTACACATTAGAGACGTCAGATAATATTTCTGATAAATTTATGTACTATGTCTTGTTAAGTAAGCAAGATAGACTCAAATCACAAGTTCGAAAGGCTAGTATTCCGAGATTATCTAAGGATGCTTTTGATAAAGTAACGTTCTACTTACCATCTCTTACTGAACAAGTAAGAATCGTCTCCATACTTGACAATTTTAACACCCTAACCAACTCTCTTTCTGAAGGTCTTCCAAAGGAAATTGAACTAAGACAGAAACAGTATGAATACTGGCGAGAACAATTATTAAACTTTGCTAGATAAATTCTTTAATCAATGTGAGATGGAATCTCAATTAAAATAAAAAAGGAAGCATGCTATGGTTGATTATTCAAAAATACATGAAGTAATTGCGGAAACAAATGAAGGGATTCTCTTGGCTGAATATCAACCAGAGTATCGCACAGATAGAGAGTATCAGTCAGAGGCAGATTTAGAAAATCAGTTGATTTCTGATTTGGTGGATTATCTCAACTATGAACGCTTAAATATTCACACACCTGAAGAGCTTTTAGCAAATGCCAAGGTGCAAATAGAAAAACTTAATAAGGTGACTTTTTCGGATGCTGAGTGGGATCGCTTTGTAGTAGAGTATTTAGACTGCCCCAATGAAGGATTAGTTGAAAAAACTCGAAAAATTCAAGAAAATTATATCTATGACTTTGTCTTTGACGATGGACGAATTAAGAATATTTTTATCATTGATAAGAAAAATATTCACAACAATAGTATGCAAGTCATCAACCAAGTGATACAAGTAGGGAGTCATACCAACCGTTATGATGTTACGATTTTAGTGAATGGTCTTCCGTTAATTCAGATTGAATTGAAAAGACGTGGTGTTAGTCTTAAAGAGGCTTTTGAACAAATCCATAGATATAGTAAGGAAAGCTTCAATAGTGAAAATTCCTTATACAAGTACATTCAGATCTTTGTTATTTCTAATGGGACTTATACGCGCTACTTTGCAAATACGACAGCTCAAAATAAAAATCATTATGAATTCACCTGTGAATGGGCAGACCGTAAAAATAAAACCATTCACGACCTGGAAGACTTTGCTGTTACCTTTTTGAGCAAACGAGTTCTCTTGGAAGTGTTGACCAAGTATTGTGTCTTTGATGCTGATAATACCTTACTCATCATGCGCCCTTATCAGATAGCAGCAACAGAGAGTATTTTACGAAAGATTCATTCCACAAATGAAATGAAGAATTTCGGTACGATCAATGCCTGTGGCTATATCTGGCATACGACGGGTTCTGGGAAAACTTTGACCAGCTTTAAGACCGCTCGTTTAGCAACAGAGTTGGACTATATTGATAAAGTGATATTTGTGGTGGATAGAAAAGACTTAGACTATCAAACCATGAAGGAATATCAAAAATTCCAACCAAATTCAGTAAATGGTAGTAACAATACAAAAGAACTCCAACGTAGTATTGAAGAAAATGATGGTAAAATCGTTGTCACAACTATTCAGAAGTTAAATAAATTTATAACAGCAAATCCAAATCATGAAATCTACAGTAAGAAATGTGTCTTGATTTTTGACGAGTGCCATCGCTCTCAGTTTGGGAAGGCGCAAAAGCGTATCAAAAAAGCTTTTAAACAGTATGTTTTATTTGGATTTACAGGAACTCCGATTTTCCCAGAAAACAGCTTAACAGGAGAAACAACACAAGAGGTTTTTGGAGAGCAACTTCATAACTACGTTATCACAGATGCTATTCGAGATAAAAAAGTGTTGAAGTTCAAAGTTGACTATAACTATATCAAGCCAGAAATCAATAAATATAGAGAAGCAGAAAAGGCAGTCGGTCGAGAGCTCGATGAGAAGAAACTCAAAAAGATGGAGAAGGAACTCCTTTTGCATCCTGAACGGATTGCAACCATCACAGAGTATCTGTTGAGAGTTTATAATGATAAGACGCACCGAAATCAACACTACACTCACAAACAAAAACAACTGTCTGGATTTAATGCCATGCTGGCTGTACAAAGTATTGAAGCTGCGAAATTATACTATGAAGAACTTCAGCGACAACAAGCAGCATTACCAGAAGCTAAGCGTTTGAAGGTCGCGACTATCTTTAGCTTTGCGCCTAACGAAGAACAGTCAGCTTATGGAGAGATTCAAGATGAAGAGCTAGATCCTCAAGATACAGCCATGCCTCTCTCTTCTAAAGAGTTTCTGGCTAAGGCAATCTACGACTATAATCAAATGTTCAAGACTAACTTTTCGACTGATGGGAAAGAGTTTCAAAATTACTATCGTGACCTTTCTAAACGAGTTAAGTCCAAGGAAGTGGATTTGCTGATTGTAGTAGGTATGTTCTTGACAGGTTTTGATGCGCCAACCATGAATACCCTTTTTGTCGATAAAAACCTACGTTATCATGGCTTGATTCAGGCTTTTTCTAGAACCAATCGAATTTTTAACAAAGTTAAACCTTTTGGGAATATCGTATGTTTCCGTGATTTAGAAAAAGCTACGCAAGAAGCTATTAGAACCTTTGGGGATACCAATAAGCTTGATATTATCTTAGAAAAAAGCTTTAGTGAATACATGGATGGTTTCGTGGACCAAGTAACGGGTATCGAGGTCAAAGGCTATACTGCGGTTTGTCAGGAAATTCTGGAAAGATTCCCAAATCCGCAAGAAATTGAAACAGAACATGATAAAAAAGAATTTGTTAAGTTATTTGGTGAGTTTCTGAAGCTTGATAACGTCCTTCGAAATTATGATGAGTTTCAAGAAATCGATAAGCCTATTTCTGAAGGTTATCTCCAAGATTTAAGGAGTTCTTATGTAGAAATTCGAGATGAATTTTTGAACCTTAAAAATTATGAAAAGACCAAGGATTTGGATGTTGATCTTTCAGATGTTGAATTTGAAATCGAACTCTTAAAAACAGATGAGATTAATCTGGATTATATTCTGGCATTGATTGTTGAAAAATCTAAGAATTCTGAGTCTAAAGAAGTAATGAAAGCGGAAGTTAGTCGTGTGATTCGTTCTAGTATCGATATTCGTGCCAAAGAAGAGTTGGTTATCGGGTTTATCAATGACACTGATTTGCAAAAATTGAAAGACCATGATGAGATTATCAATGCTTTCTATGCTTATGGTAAAGAACGTAAAGCAGTCGCTATTCGTGAATTAGCAGAGTCTGAAAATCTTGTAAAAGATTATCAATTATTCATTGATCGTTCTATTCAACGTGGTTATGCTGAGAATAGTGGAGCTGATCTGGATTCGATTATTCCACCGACTTCTCGTAGACAAGGAGCTCGTGAACGTAAGAAACAAGAAGTTTTACATCAGATTCAAACGTTAGTAGAGATTTATTCAGGAATTTAGCGAAGTGGACGTTAGACTCATCTAAAAATCGATTCACTCATTTTATAGAAATAACTTTGTTTCCGTATTTCCTGGGAACTAATAGAAAGTAAGGAGAAATATGGAAAATAACAACCAACGTGTCCTTTGTCAGCAACTCTGGGCGGAAAATAAATACCTTGTTTTGAGCCATTCCAGCAATATTTACAAGGATATTCGCCAGTATCTCAAGCAAGAAGTGGTGGAGTTGAGTCATGTTCAAGAGATGATTGACTGTGCCTGCCAGATTCCAGAACACAGGGGTCAGGCTTGCAATGCTTTTCAGCATATTTGGGGCTATTTTAAAAAGGAAGCCAGTCCTGATGAGCGCAAAGACTATATGCTCTTGCTGGATCGCTATCGCTTTGGTCAGGCTTCCAAGCAAGACTTGATTGCTAGAACTAGAGATTTGCTTGAACGCTACCCAAATGCTTATCTGCAACATTCTACTTTGTTGAAAGGAGACTCCCATGAGACTTTGGCATGAGGCTTTGATTCCACACCTTCCCCGTCCTCAGCTCTTGGGGCAACATCGAGAGTGCTGCGCCCTTCGTGGCAATGGCTGGGGCAGAAAGCATGCGACGATTGACTATGTCTTTACCCACTCGCCCTATCGTCTCTATGCCTATCATCGTTTGATCATGGAGGAGATGGCTGACCGTGGCTACAATGTCAGTCCAGAGTGGCTGGACAAGAACTACCGTGGCAAGAGCTGCCCTCCTTATGAAAATTTAACAGAGGAGAAGCTGAGAAATCCTATCTATAGCGAACACGACTCTGCCTACCATGAGGAGTGTCTGGCTAATCTCCGTGAGAAAGGCATTGAGCTGGAGTAAGGGTCAGGATTAACTCTAATTAAGAACTCTTTTCGTAAATTTTTCGAATAATAAAAGTGAGACCTTTAGAATGATTCTAAGGTCTTCTTTTTACAAGTATTTGGATTTACTTTTAATAACTTTTAAGTTATAATTAAATTGAAAAGAGGTTGCTTGGTGCACACAATTTACTTCTATAAGGACAAAAATGGAAATGAGCCAGTCTTGGATTATATGAGAGAATTGGCTAGTCGTAAAAGTAAAGATAGTCGCATTAAACTGAATAAACTAAACGACTATATTGAGTTGCTTAGTCAGCATGGGACTAGAGCTGGTGAACCCTATATGAAACATTTGGAAGATGAGATATGGGAATTAAGACCTCTTAGGGATAGGATTTTATTTGTAGCTTGGCTTGATGGTAGTTTTGTTCTTTTACATCATTTTGTCAAAAAGACTCAAAAGACCCCTAGAAGAGAGATTGAAAAAGCCAAGCGTGAACTGAAGGACTTAAAAGAAAGAGGAGTAAGTGATGAAAAATAGTGCCATCGGGAGTAATTGGAAGGATGTTCGGTCTCAACTCTTTACCAAGGAAGAAATCCTTGAAAGTGATATGCGAGTAGCTATCATGAGTGAGTTGATTGAAGCTAGGCATGAGCAAGGAATTAGCCAGAAAAAGTTAGAAGAACTTAGTGGAGTGAGCCAGCCAGTCATAGCTAGGATGGAAACAGGAAAGACCAGTCCTCAGTTGGATACCGTCTTAAAAGTTCTAGCCAGTTTAGGCAAAACACTCGCAGTTGTCCCACTTGAACAGGAAAAAGGTTGATAGGGATGGAATGACTTGGTTTGCTAAAATCACCCACTGGATAATTTTACCTCCCGTCCGCACTTTATCAGGGAAATATCAAAATTACAAAAGAAAAGCAACATATAGTCTTTTCTAATAACAAGCCATAGTCAGGCTCCTAGTTATGAATCTGTGACGGTAATCTTGTTTTACTTGAAAATCTATTAACCATTGTCTATCAAGGATTTGGGGAATCTTCTCCAAATCTTTTTTTTTGCTTTAAAAAGCGATATAGTTTCAAACTATATCAAAGCCTAATTTTTTACAATTATACAGATGATTTCTTTTCTGTTAAGATAGTTTCAACAACAATTTTTGGAGGACAAAACATGTCAACTACAATTATCGGTTTCCCACGTTTGGGTGAATTCCGCGAATTAAAATTTACAACTGAAAAATACTTTAGAAAAGAAATCTCAGAAGAAGAACTTTTAGCTGCTGCTAAAGAATTGCGTGCAAAACACTGGAACATCGTTAAAGAAAAAGGCATCACTGAAATCCCATCAAATGACTTTTCTCACTATGACAACTTCCTTGATGCTGCCTTCCTTTTCAACGTAGTTCCTGCATCTGTTCAAAACTTGGACTTGTCAGACCTTGAACGCTACTTTGCTTTGGGACGTGGTTACCAAGGAGAAAAAGGTGATGTTCGTGCCCTTCCAATGAAGAAATGGTTCAACACTAACTACCACTACATCGTACCAAAATTTGAAAAAGAAACTCAAGTAAAATTGGCTGGTCACAAGATCTTTGATGAGTTCCAAGAAGCTAAAGAGCTTGGTCTTAACACTCGTCCTGTCCTTGTCGGTCCATTCACGTTCCTTCAATTATCAGACTTTGAAGAAGGCGTGAAAGCAGAAGACTTCGTAGATAGCTTAGTAGCTGCTTACCAAGATGTTTTTGCGAAATTGGCTGAACTTGGTGCAACTCGTATCCAACTCGACGAAGCTGCTCTTGTCAAAGACTTGACAGAAGAAGAAAAAGCCCTCTTCTTGAACATCTACAACAAACTTTTGGCTGACAAAAAAGGTCTTGAAGTCTTGCTTCAAACTTACTTCGGAGACGTTCGTGACGTTTACGCTGACCTTGTGAAATTGCCAGTAGATGCAATCGGTCTTGACTTCGTTGAAGGTAAGAAAACTCTTGAACTTGTTAAAGGTGGCTTCCCAGCTGACAAGACTCTTTATGCAGGTATTGTCAATGGTAAGAACATCTGGCGCAACAACTACGAAAAGAGCTTGGCTATTCTTGAGCAAATCCCAGCTGAAAACATCGTTTTGACAAGCTCATGTTCACTTCTTCATGTGCCATTTACAACTGCTAATGAAGAATTCGAACCAGCTATCTTGAACCACTTCGCATTTGCAGTTGAAAAATTGGATGAAATCCGTGACTTGGATGCTATCCGCAACGGTCAAGGTGCAGAAGCTCTTGCAGCTAATAAAGAACTCTTTGCGACTGAACGTGTTGGTGAAAATGCGGAACTTCGTGCGCGTATCGCTGGATTGACTGACGCAGACTACACTCGTTTGCCAGCCTTCGCAGAACGTGAAGCTATCCAAGAAGAAGCATTCAAACTTCCAGCTCTTCCAACAACAACGATCGGTTCATTCCCTCAAACTAAGGAAGTTCGTGCTAAACGTTTGGCCTTCCGTAAGGGTGAATTGTCACAAGAAGAATACGATGCCTTCCTTGCTGAAACCATCGACGAATGGATCAAATGGCAAGAAGAAGTTGGATTTGACGTGCTTGTACACGGTGAATTCGAGCGTAACGACATGGTTGAGTACTTCGGTCAAAACTTGTCAGGTTACCTCTTCTCTAAGAACGGTTGGGTACAATCATACGGTATGCGTGGAGTTAAACCACCAATCATCTGGGGTGATGTGACTCGTCTCAACCCTATCACTGTGAAATGGTCTAGCTACGCACAAAGCCGTACTGACAAACCTGTTAAAGGTATGTTGACTGGACCTGTTACTATCCTTAACTGGTCATTCCCACGTGAAGACATCTCTATCAAGGATTCTACTCTTCAAATTGCTCTTGCTATCAAGGATGAAGTTCTTGACCTTGAAGCTGCAGGCGTGAAGATTATCCAAATCGACGAGGCTGCTCTTCGTGAGAAATTGCCACTTCGTCGTAGCGACTGGTACGAAGACTACCTTGACTGGGCTATCCCAGCCTTCCGTTTGGTACACTCAACAGTAGCACCAGACACACAAATCCACACTCACATGTGTTACTCAGAATTTACAGATATCATCCCAGCTATCGACAACTTGGATGCAGACGTTATCTCATTTGAAGCTAGCCGTTCAAACCTTGAAATCTTGGATGAACTCAAAGCGAAAAACTTCCAGACAGAAGTGGGTCCTGGAGTTTACGATATCCACTCACCTCGTGTGCCTAACGAAGGCGAAATCGACCACACAATCGAAGCAATCCTTGCGAAAGTACCAAGCAGAAAAGTTTGGATCAATCCTGACTGTGGTTTGAAAACACGTGGTATCCCAGAAACGAAAGAAAGCTTGATCCGCCTTGTAGAAGCTGCAAAAGCTGCGCGTGAGAAATTGTAAGAAAAGACAATTCTCCCTACACGGTTGATCAGTAAGAAATCAACTAGAAAAGGTTCATACATATGTCACGTCAAACACCGTCCCTCTCATTTGAAGTTTTCCCTCCAAACCCAGCAGTAGGCAATGACAAAATTATTGCAGCCCTGAAAGACATGCAGGGCTTGGCACCACACTTCATCAGTGTGACTGCTAGTAATAATAAATTTAATATCAAAGAGACGACGGTTCGTTTGGCAGACTATATCCAAAATGACTTGGAGATTCCAACCATTGCTCACTTGCCAGCTATCTACTTGACTAAGGATAAGGTGGCTGAGACTATTGCAGATTTGGATAAGGTTGGGGTTCAGAAAATCTTGGCCCTTCGTGGAGATATCATTCCAGGTGTTGAGCCACAAAAGGATTTTCGTTATGCGACAGACTTGATTGAGTTTATCAAGGAGCAGGCACCACATTTTGATATTATTGGAGCTTGTTACCCAGAAGGGCACCCTGATTCACCAAACCAAATCTCAGATATTCAAAATCTGAAAAGAAAAGTAGATGCAGGCTGTTCAAGTCTTGTCACTCAGCTTTTCTTTGACAATGAGCGTTTCTACGATTTTCAGGACAAGTGCACCTTGGCTGGGATTGATGTACCGATTCATGCAGGAATTATGCCAATCCTGAATCGTAACCAAGCTCTTCGTCTCTTGAAGACTTGTGAGAATATCCATCTTCCACGTAAGTTTAAAGCCATCTTAGACAAGTATGAGAATGACCCTGAGTCACTCAGAGCAGCAGGACTTGCCTATGCCGTAGACCAAATCGTGGACTTGGTAACGCAAGACGTAGCAGGTGTGCATCTCTACACTATGAACAATGCAGATACTGCTCAGTACATTCACCAAGCAACCCATGCCTTGTTCAATCATCAATCTTAAAATATTAAAAAGCAAACCATTCTTCTTTTCATAGAGGAATGGTTCCTTTTTGATAGAAAAGACCGCACTTTTTAAGAAAAATATGATAAAATAGACTCTGTACGTACTTGATACAAAGATGAGGGTATTAAATAATACAATGCATTCAAACTGCAAGGTTTAGCGACACGAGCGAGTCAAATCGATATCATTTGACGAGGGAGTTAGTAAAGCATCTAGCTAATCGCCTAATAGCGATTAGCATGAAAGGCTTAGATGCTTTAGCATCAATCCTTTCTGATGACTAACGGTAGGAAGAGCGACACGAGCGAGTCAAATCGATATTATTTGACGAGAGAGTTAGTAAAGCATTTAGCTAATCGCCTGATAGCGATTAGCGTGAAAGGTTTAGATGCTTTAGTATCAAACCTTTCTAATGATTTGTATCTTGATCTTTGTAGGCAAGGCGTATAATTTTATCAATCCAAAGGGGATTAAAATGACAAAACAAGTGTTTCAAACGACTTTTGCGGGTCGTGAGTTGATCGTAGAGACTGGTCAGGTTGCTAAGCAAGCAAATGGCTCTGTTGTCGTGCGTTACGGTGAGTCAACTGTCTTGACTGCTGCCGTTATGTCTAAGAAGATGGCAACTGGGGATTTCTTCCCACTTCAAGTCAACTACGAAGAAAAAATGTATGCGGCTGGGAAGTTTCCTGGTGGCTTTATGAAACGTGAAGGACGTCCTTCAACAGATGCGACCTTGACAGCGCGTTTGATTGACCGTCCAATCCGTCCAATGTTTGCGGAAGGTTTCCGTAACGAAGTGCAAGTCATCAACACAGTTCTTTCTTACGATGAAAATGCATCTGCACCAATGGCTGCCATGTTTGGTTCATCATTGGCTTTGTCTATCTCAGACATTCCATTTGACGGACCAATCGCTGGGGTACAAGTGGGTTATGTTGATGGGGAAATCGTCATCAATCCTACTCAAGAACAAGCAGAGCAATCGCTTCTTGAATTGACAGTAGCAGGTACGAAGCACGCTATCAACATGGTAGAATCTGGTGCCAAAGAATTGTCAGAAGAAATCATGTTGGAAGCTCTTCTTAAAGGACACGAAGCCGTTAAAGAATTGATTGCCTTCCAAGAAGAAATCGTTGCGGCAGTCGGTAAAGAAAAAGCAGAAGTAGAATTGCTTCATGTGGATGCTGACTTGCAAGCTGAAATCATCGCAGCCTACAACAGTGACCTCCAAAAAGCGGTTCAAGTTGAAGAAAAATTGGCGCGTGAAGCTGCAACTCAAGCAGTGAAAGATCAAGTAACAGCAGTTTACGAAGAAAAATATGCAGACCACGAAGAATTTGACCGTATCATGCGGGATGTGGCTGAAATCTTGGAACAAATGGAACATGCAGAAGTGCGCCGTTTGATCACAGAAGACAAGGTTCGTCCTGACGGCCGTAAGGTCGATGAAATCCGTCCTTTGGATGCTCAGGTTGACTTCCTTCCTCGCGTACATGGTTCAGGTCTCTTTACTCGTGGACAAACTCAGGCTCTTTCTATCTTGACTTTGGCGCCAATGGGTGAAACGCAAATCATCGATGGTTTGGATCCAGAGTACAAGAAACGCTTTATGCACCACTATAACTTCCCACAATACTCTGTTGGTGAAACTGGCCGTTACGGTGCACCAGGTCGTCGTGAAATTGGTCACGGTGCTCTCGGTGAGCGTGCTCTTGCTCAAGTATTGCCAAGCTTGGAAGAATTCCCATACGCTATCCGTTTGGTAGCAGAAGTCTTGGAATCAAATGGTTCTTCTTCACAAGCGTCTATCTGTGCGGGTACTCTTGCCCTTATGGCAGGTGGTGTGCCAATCAAGGCACCAGTAGCAGGTATTGCCATGGGTCTGATTTCAGATGGAAACAACTACACTGTATTGACAGATATCCAAGGTTTGGAAGACCACTTTGGAGATATGGACTTCAAGGTTGCAGGTACTCGCGATGGGATTACAGCCCTTCAAATGGATATCAAGATCCAAGGGATTACTGCAGAAATCTTGACTGAAGCTCTTGCCCAAGCCAAGAAAGCTCGTTTTGAAATCCTTGACGTCATCGAAGCTACTATTCCAGAAGTTCGTCCAGAATTGGCTCCAACTGCTCCGAAAATTGATACCATCAAGATTGATGTGGACAAGATTAAGATTGTTATCGGTAAAGGTGGAGAAACGATTGATAAGATCATCGCTGAAACAGGCGTTAAGATTGATATCGACGAAGAAGGTAACGTATCTATCTACTCTAGTGACCAAGCTGCCATTAACCGCGCTAAAGAAATCATTGCTGGTTTGGTTCGTGAAGCGAAGGTGGATGAAGTTTACCATGCCAAAGTTGTGCGTATCGAAAAATTCGGTGCCTTTGTCAACCTCTTTGACAAGACAGATGCCCTCGTCCATATCTCTGAAATGGCTTGGACTCGCACTAACCGTGTCGAAGACTTGGTAGCCATTGGTGATGAAGTGGATGTTAAGATTATCAAGATTGACGAAAAAGGTCGTGTAGATGCTTCGATGAAAGCACTCTTGCCACGTCCACCGAAACCTGAACATTCAGAAGATAAAGGTGAAAAGGGTCATCGTCATGGCGATCGTCCTCGTCACCACAACAAGGATCACAAACCTAAGAAAGAAACTACAGAAACACCAAAAGACTCAGAATAAGAAAAGGAGAATTGTATGGGATGGTGGCGTGAAACCATTGATATCGTAAAAGAAAATGATCCAGCGGCTCGCACCACTTTGGAGGTTCTATTGACCTATCCTGGTGTGAAAGCCTTGGCTGCCCACCGTCTCTCTCATTTTCTCTGGAAGAATGGCTTTAAGCTCTTAGCTCGTATGCACAGCCAGTTTTGGCGTTTTTGGACTCAGATTGAGATCCACCCAGGAGCTCAGATTGAATCAGGTGTCTTTATCGACCATGGTTCAGGTCTTGTAATTGGGGAGACGGCTATCGTTGAAAAAGGAGTTCTTCTCTACCACGGGGTAACTCTTGGCGGGACAGGGAAGGATGTTGGCAAACGCCATCCGACCGTTCGTAAAGGAGCTCTCATCTCTGCTCATGCTCAAGTTATTGGACCTGTTGAAATCGGTGAAAATGCCAAGGTCGGTGCTGCAGCGGTTGTCGTAGCAGATGTTCCTAGTGATGTGACGGTTGTCGGTATTCCTGCCAAGATTGTTCGAGTACATGGACAAAAGGATGAACCCACCATTCATGAAGTTGAAGGAAAACGGGAATACTACGTCAATAAACTCGAGCAAGCGAGAGATGCTAGTCATAGATCGTCCGAGCTGTAGAGGATACCTATATGATTCAAGCAAGAAATAAGTTAAGCCATGAGGAGCTATCTGAGGCGAAAAAACTAATTAACTGTTGTCAAGCCTATGATGGAACTTATCGTGATCCCTATCTTTCTAACATGCTTAATTTTGACCCAAACATGCCCGCCTTTTTCCTTTATTATGAAAAAGGCGAACTTGTTGGTTTGTTAACTGTATATGCTGATGACCAAGATGTGGAAGTGACGATACTGGTTCATCCAAATCATCGCCGTCAGGGAATTGCGCGTGCTTTGTTTACGAGTTTTGAGAAAGAAACGGCTGCTTTTTCTATTCGTTCAGTTACTTTTCAGACAGAACGTATTTTTCTAGAGCGTCATCCTGATTTTGTCAGTAACTGGGGATTGGTCGAGGATGAAGAGACAGAAACCTGGTTAGGACGTGATCGAACTGCTTATGCATTAGATTCCCGTTCGGATGTCGATGTGCTCTTGGCAGAACCTTCTTATCTTGAAGCCATTGCCCAGCTCCACCACCAAACCTTTTCTGATGAAGTGGAAGCACCGGAAGTGAGCCACAGATACATTTCGGAGGCCTTGAAGGATCCTGATAGTCTGCTTTACATATTACTCAAAGAAGGTCAAGTGATTGGCGTTTGTACGGTCGATGTGTCTGGAAAATGCAATTACCTTTATGGACTTGCGATTGCTGAAGTCAATCGTGGGCAAGGTTACGGGAGCTATCTAGCAAAATCCCTCGTCAACCAACTGATTGAGCAAAATGATAAGGAATTTCAGATTGCAGTAGAGGACAGCAACGTAGGTGCCAAACGCTTATATGAAAAGATTGGCTTTGTCAAACAAACCCAAGTGGTTTATCTGAATGCGAAAGAGTAATAAATGCTATTAGAAGAATTTGAAAATGTACCTGCTGTTATAGAGCCAACTGATCGAAGCCTTCTTCGTGGTGGAGAAATCTGTGATACCATTATCTTGTCTTTTAATGGAGAAATCCTTGAACGAGTAAAGCAGATAGATGGTGTCTACGAAGGTGGCTATCTTACCAATCTAAATGGCAAACTGCCATGGTATATCTATGAAAAAGATGGGAGTAAGGTAGCAGTTGCTATGGCTACGATTGGTGCTCCAATGGTTGTTGGACTCTTAGAAGAACTCAAAGCAAGAGGATTTAAGAACTTTATTGTTTTAGGGTCTTGTGGAGTTCTAGACCAGTCTATTCAAGCAGATAAGATTATCCTACCAAGCTCGGCTTTACGTGATGAAGGTACTAGTTATCACTATGCTCCAGCAAGTGATGAAATAGCTTATGAGCGATCTCTACTCTTAAATATGGAAAAAGCCTTGGATAAAGCTGGTATTGAGCATATTCGAACAAAGTCTTGGACCACAGATGCCTTTTATCGTGAGACAGCTGCTAAGGTCAAACGAAGACTAGCGGCAGGAGCTAGAGTTGTAGATATGGAAGCTTCAGCTATCATGGCCTGGGCCCAATATCGACAAGCCAATGTCTATCAATTTTTCTACACAGCTGACTATGTCGACCATCACAATCATGAATGGGATGCTAGACGCGAGGATAGAAAAGCGGATGCTATGACTTTCTTTGAGATTGCCCTAGTCATTGCTCAAGAGTTAGTTTAGACTAGTCTTTACGATAAATTCGAAACAAGAAAGGAAGGGAGCCTAACGGAAAACATAGCAATAAAACTTCCGTAGTGACTCCCTTCATCTTTTTACTGTATTCTTCTTTTATGTTTAGAAAGGAGCAAGGAAATCCGATTTGTGACTAGCAATCGGACTAAAATTTAGTTGAACAGTTTAGTTATGAAAATATCTGTTTATGAATTTTAGCTTTCCTGACTATTATTTTATGATTAAAATCTATGACACCATGTCTCGTGATTTGCGAGAATTTGTCCCAATCGAGGACGGCAAGGTTAAGATGTATGTCTGTGGGCCGACAGTTTATAACTATATCCACGTGGGGAATGCTCGCTCAACAGTAGCCTTCGATACCATTCGTCGCTACTTTGAGTACCGTGGTTATGAGGTTGCCTACATTTCCAACTTTACGGATGTGGATGATAAGATTATCAACCGTGCCAAGGAAGAAGGTATCACACCTCAGGAAGTAGCGGACAAGTATATTGCTGCCTTTCGTGAGGATGTGACGGCTTTGGGGGTGAAGCCTGCGACTCGTCATCCTCGTGTAGTCGAGTTTATGGCTGACATCATCCGCTTTGTGGAAGATTTGATTGAAAAAGGCTATGCTTATGAGAGTCAAGGAGATGTCTATTTTCGTGTAGAAAAATCTCATAACTATGCTAAATTGGCCAATAAAACCCTAGAAGACTTGGAACTAGGTGCTTCAGGTCGTACAGATGAGGAAACAGCTCGTAAGGAAAATCCTGTGGACTTTGCCCTCTGGAAAGCTGCCAAACCAGGTGAGATTTCTTGGGATAGTCCATGGGGACCAGGTCGCCCAGGCTGGCACATTGAGTGTTCAGTCATGTCAACTGAGATTTTAGGAGATACCATCGATATTCACGGTGGTGGAGCAGACCTTGAGTTCCCTCACCATACAAATGAAATTGCCCAGTCAGAAGCTAAAACAGGCAAGACCTTCGCCAACTACTGGATGCACAATGGCTTTGTCAATATCGACAATGTCAAGATGTCTAAGTCTTTGGGAAACTTCATTACGGTACACGATGCTCTCAAAACTATCGACGGTCAAGTATTGCGTTTCTTCTTTGCGACTCAGCACTACCGTAAGCCTATCAATTTTACGGAAAAAGCAGTTCGTGATGCAGAGACAAATCTTAAGTATCTCAAAAATACTTACGAGCAACCATTTACTGGAACTGTATATGCTCAGGAGTTACAGGCATTTAAAGATAAGTTTGTAGCGGCTATGGATGAGGATTTCAATACAGCTAATGGAATCACAGTTGTCTTTGAAATGGCCAAATGGATCAACTCAGGCAACTATGATGCAACCGTTAAGGAAGCTCTTGCAGCCATGTTAGAAGTTTTTGGAGTGGTCTTTGTTGAGGAAGTTTTGGATGAAGAGATTGAAGCCTTGATTCAAAAACGCCAAGAAGCGCGTGCCAATCGTGACTTTGCGACAGCTGACCAAATCCGTGACCAACTAGCTGCACAAGGGATTAAGCTACTTGACACCAAGGATGGAGTGAGGTGGACACGTGATTGATGTCAATCTCATTAACGGGATTGCTCTAGCTTTTGAAGGAGATGCAGTATATTCTATGTATATTCGTCGCCATCTCATTCTCAAAGGTATGACCAAGCCCAATAAACTCCATCAAGAGGCAACCAAGTATGTATCAGCTAAGGCTCAAGCACACTTGATTTCCCTCATGCTGGAAGAAGAAATCCTAACGGAAAAAGAAGAAGAAATCTATAAACGGGGTCGCAATACCAACAGTCATACCAAGGCTAAGAATGCGGATGTGGTGACCTATCGTATGTCTACTGGTTTTGAAGCGGTCATGGGCTATCTTCATATGACTGAAAATGTGGAACGCCTAGAAGACTTGATTTCTTGGTGCATCCAAAAAGTGGAGGGCTAGAAATGATTGCAAAAGAACTACTGGATTGGTTTCCTGATGGTAAAATCTTAGATCAGCCAGTTGATAAAGAGGGTTATCTAAGTCTACCTCTGTCAAATTATCAGTGGCTTTTGCTTGAGGAAGCTAGTCTTAGTGAGCGTGAAAAACAACTGGTGGCTCTCTTAACTAAACAGGAGCAAACCATTTCCCTCAATCCCTGGTATAGTTATCTCATTGAAGGAAAAGGACAGGCACCGCAAAACTTTAAAAAATTGCAGCTTGTCTATTGTCACCTATCTTATTTTCAACAGGAGAATTTAACGTCTTGGTTAGAGATGATGGGAACCCTCTTTCCAAATTGTCAAACAGTGCTTCAGGTGGGAGCGCAGGATTACATTTTTGTTCTCCAACAGGATAAGTACACATCAGTTCGCTCTATCTTGATGGATACCTTGGAAGCCGTAGAATATGACTTTGGAGTACGTTTATCCATCATGTTAGGTCAGGTCTGGTCACAGACAGGATATCAGACTCTGTCAGATCTCATCAAAGCAGAACGTGATTTGTTCAAAAACTGGTGGCGACAAGGGCATCAAGGGTTCCATACTTTTTCTCAACTCTATCTGTGGAGTATGGGTGAAAGAATCGTGGATCTCCGAGTTGTCAAGGAATATCTGCATCAGATGATTGTGGACCAGGATCAGATTCAGGAAATCATCCTTTCACTGTGGGAAAACAGTGCAGTCCTGACTAAAACAGCACAGCAGCTCTATCTGCACCGCAATTCTCTCCAATACAAGATTGATAAGTGGGAAGAACTGACAGGACTGCAGTTGAAAGAATTGACTGATTTGACCTTGTGTTATCAGTTTATTTTACCAGATATAATCTAAAGTTTTGTGCAAGTTGCACAGAACTTTTTTATTTTTTTGGTCACCTTGCCATAGAAATGTAAAGCGTTTTCATCTATAATAAAACTATCAAATGACAAAAGGAGTTCACCGAAATGGTAGAATTAAATCTTAAAAATATTTACAAAAAATATCCAAATAGCGAACACTACTCAGTTGAAGATTTCAACTTGAACATCAAAGACAAAGAGTTCATCGTTTTCGTAGGACCTTCAGGATGTGGTAAATCAACTACACTTCGTATGATTGCAGGTCTTGAAGACATCACAGAAGGTACTGCATCTATCGATGGCGTGGTTGTCAACGACGTGGCTCCAAAAGACCGTGACATTGCCATGGTATTCCAAAACTACGCTCTTTACCCACACATGACTGTATACGATAACATGGCTTTTGGTTTGAAATTGCGTAAATACAGCAAAGAAGACATTGACAAACGTGTACAAGAAGCAGCTGAAATTCTTGGTTTGAAAGAATTCTTGGATCGTAAACCAGCTGACCTTTCAGGTGGTCAACGTCAACGTGTTGCCATGGGTCGTGCGATCGTCCGTGATGCAAAAGTATTCTTGATGGACGAACCTTTGTCAAACTTGGATGCTAAACTTCGTGTATCCATGCGTGCTGAAATTGCTAAAATCCACCGTCGTATCGGAGCTACAACTATCTACGTAACTCACGACCAAACAGAAGCGATGACACTTGCAGACCGTATCGTTATCATGTCAGCAACTAAAAACCCTGCTGGTACAGGTACTATCGGACGTGTTGAACAAATCGGTACTCCTCAAGAAGTTTACAAAAACCCAGTGAACAAATTCGTAGCAGGATTTATCGGAAGCCCAGCTATGAACTTCATCAACGTTAAATTGAATGGTGACCACATCGCTGCTGACGGATTTACTTTGAAAGTTCCAGAAGGTGCTTTGAAAGTTCTTCGTGAAAAAGGCTACGAAGGAAAAGAATTGATCTTCGGTATCCGTCCAGAAGACGTAAATGCAGAACCTGCTTTCCTTGAAACATTCCCAGAATCAGTTGTGAAAGCAACAATCTCTGTATCAGAATTGCTTGGTTCAGAATCTCACCTATACTGCCAAGTTGGTAAAGATGAATTCGTTGCAAAAGTTGACGCTCGTGACTACTTGCAAGCAGGTGCAACAGTTGAACTTGGATTTGACTTGAACAAAGCACACTTCTTCGACGTAGAAACTGAAAGAACAGTTTACTAAGATAGATTTTAAACAATGAGCACTACTAGAGTTTTTCTAGTAGTGTTTTTTTATCAAGTTTAGCAAACTCTTACATAATGGGCTTTACTAGTTTTCATATCCTCAAAAAAGTGTTAAAATGGTAGGAAGAATTGGAGAGTATGCATGCCGAAAGAAGTAATTTATTCAGGCGATGAAGTCGTCGCTTTAACGCAAAAATATTTATCGAAAGAAGATGTGGCTTTTGTACACAAGGCCTTGGTTTACGCTGTAGAATGCCATAGTGGCCAATATCGTAAATCAGGTGAGCCTTATATTATCCACCCTATTCAGGTAGCAGGTATCTTGGCTAAACTCAAGCTAGATGCTGTCACTGTTGCCTGTGGTTTTTTGCATGACGTGGTAGAAGACACAGATGCTACTTTAGATGACTTAGAACGCGAATTTGGTCACGATGTTCGAGTGATTGTAGATGGTGTTACCAAGCTTGGTAAGGTTGAGTATAAGTCTATCGAGGAGCAGCTGGCTGAGAATCATCGCAAGATGCTCATGGCTATGTCAGAAGATATCCGTGTTATCTTGGTCAAACTATCTGACCGCCTGCATAATATGCGCACCCTTAAGCACCTTCGTAAGGACAAGCAGGAACGTATTTCCAGAGAAACGATGGAAATCTATGCACCACTTGCTCACCGTCTGGGGATTTCAAGTGTGAAGTGGGAACTGGAAGATCTCTCTTTCCGTTATCTCAATCCAACTGAATTTTACAAGATTAGTCACATGATGAAGGAAAAACGTCAAGAGCGTGAAGCCTTGGTCGATGAAGTTGTGACGAAACTCGAGGAATACTCATCTGAGCGCCATCTTACAGGAAAAATCTACGGTCGTCCAAAGCATATCTACTCTATCTATCGCAAGATGCAGGACAAGAAAAAACGCTTTGAGGAGATCTATGACCTGATTGCTATTCGTTGTATCCTAGACACTCAGAGTGATGTCTATGCGATGTTGGGCTACGTTCATGAGCTTTGGAAACCGATGCCGGGACGTTTTAAAGACTATATTGCCAATCGTAAGGCCAATGGTTACCAGTCTATCCATACGACTGTTTATGGACCAAAAGGGCCGATTGAGTTCCAGATTCGTACTAAGGAGATGCACGAGGTTGCTGAGTACGGGGTTGCGGCTCACTGGGCTTACAAAAAAGGAATCAAGGGTCAGGTTAATAGCAAGGAATCTGCTATTGGAATGAACTGGATCAAGGAGATGATGGAGCTCCAAGATCAAGCAGATGATGCCAAGGAATTTGTGGATACTGTCAAGGAAAACTATCTGGCTGAGGAGATTTATGTCTTTACTCCAGATGGGGCGGTCCGTTCACTTCCAAAAGATTCAGGTCCGATTGACTTTGCTTATGAAATTCATACAAAGATTGGGGAAAAAGCGACTGGTGCCAAGGTTAATGGCCGCATGGTTCCATTGACGACCAAGTTAAAAACGGGTGACCAGGTTGAAATCATCACTAATCCAAATTCATTTGGACCAAGCCGTGACTGGCTCAATATGGTCAAGACCAGCAAGGCACGCAATAAAATTCGTCAGTTTTTTAAAAACCAAGACAAAGAATTGTCCATCAATAAAGGCCGTGAATTGCTGATTAGTCAGCTCCAAGAAAATGGCTATGTGGCCAATAAATTTATGGACAAACGCCACATGGATGAAGTCCTTCAAAAAACCAGCTACAAGACAGAGGAAGCGCTATTTGCTGCGATTGGTTTTGGAGAAATCGGAGCCATCACTGTCTTTAACCGTTTGACTGAGAAGGAACGTCGTGAAGAAGAGCGTGCCAAAGCTAAGGCAGAAGCTGAAGAACTGGTCAAGGGTGGCGAAGTCAAGGTGGAGAACAAGGACACGCTTAAGGTTAAGCATGAGGGTGGAGTAGTCATCCAAGGTGCTTCTGGGCTCTTGATCCGGATTGCCAAATGTTGTAACCCTGTTCCAGGTGATGATATCGTCGGCTATATTACAAAAGGACGTGGAGTTGCCATCCACCGTGTGGACTGTATGAACCTTCGTTCACAGGAAAACTACGAACAACGTCTACTAGATGTTGAATGGGAAGACCAATTCTCAAGTAAGGAATATATGGCTCATATTGACATCTATGGACTCAACCGTTCTGGTCTATTGAATGATATCTTGCAAGTCCTATCAAATACAACTAAGAATATCTCAACAGTTAATGCCCAACCAACCAAGGATATGAAATTTGCTAATATCCATGTTTCCTTTGGAATTTCAAATCTTTCAATGCTGACCACCGTAGTTGATAAGATTAAGAGTGTACCAGAAGTCTACTCGGTTAAACGTACCAATGGTTAAGTTGGCTTGATATCATCAGAAAGGATTGCTATGAAAATTGTCGTTCAGCGTGTCAAGAAAGCTCAAGTTTCTATTGAAGGTCAAGTATATGGGAAAATCCAGCAGGGGCTCTTACTCTTAGTAGGTGTTGGACCTGAGGATCAAAAAGAAGATTTGGATTATGCAGTCAGAAAGCTTGTCAATATGCGGATTTTCTCAGATGCTGAAGGCAAGATGAACTTATCGGTTAAGGATATTCAAGGCCAAATCCTCTCCATCTCTCAGTTTACTCTGTTTGCAGATACCAAAAAAGGCAATCGTCCAGCCTTTACAGGCGCTGCTAAACCGGATATGGCGGAAGCTTTCTATCAAGAATTTAACCAAGAACTAGCCAAGGAAGTTCCTGTTGAGACAGGAGTCTTTGGAGCAGATATGCAGGTGGAACTGGTCAATGATGGCCCAGTAACCATCATCCTTGACACCAAAAATAGATAAGAAAAACCAAGCTCGCGGGCTTGGTTTTTCTTATCTATCACAAAATATTCCAAAATGAAATGGGTTCTTGATAGGCTTGGGGGAAGTCTCTTTTCAGGCTTTGGCAGGTGCGATAGGAAGGGATGAGATATCCTAGGATGAGGAGACTTCCCTGAAGGAAAAGTGGGATACCACTTAAAAACAGCAAGGAGAGAATTATCAGGTTATCCCATAGGAGGATTTGTAAGGCAAAACGCCAGAATCTCGATCTAATCTGGGAATAGAGTTGACTAAAGTGGTCACAAAGTTGGTTGGAAAGATAGGTAAACAGCACAGGGTGAAAGAAGATGAGCCAACCATTGTAAATCAAAATCCAATCCCAAGTGAGCCCCTCTTTAAATGTCAAAAATGCCAGCATGATTCCATCGATGATGAGGAGTTGAATGGTTTTGATGGAGATGATTTTTTTCATGATAAAACCTTTTTTTCCTTAGAGACACTCCCACAAAGAGATATGTTTGTCATAAAAGTCTGGATAGTTTTCTCTTAGGTGGCTGGCCGTTATATAATAAAAAGTAGAATGACAGGAAGTAAAGACTGGAGTAAGAGAGTAAAAATGTTGAGGGCCAGTGATGGCTAAAAAGACAAATAATAGTAGGTCAGCGGAGAGAATCTCTAAGTAGTAAAGGCGAATTTTTTTGTTCATCTGAGGATAAATCTCAGAGAAATGTTTTTTGAGTCGATTGACCAAGCGAAATAGCAGTAGTCCTTGAGCAAGGATGAAAATGAAGCAAAAAATCAGGCCTCTCTCCAAAGAAAGTTCGTATCGGGGTCTGAAAGTTACCAACAGTAGCAAATCGCTGACTACGATGGCTGTAAAATGGATTCTAAAGAGATTTTTCATAAGATGACCTCCCTCTTTTATCTAGCTTCATTCTACTCCAAAAGAATGGGAGTTACAAGTAAAATGATAAAAAATTTTAGTAAGGAGATTCTATTAAGTCGGCTTGCTTTCTTTATTTGAGTTTCCTTCTATTTTTCCACTTCTTCATCATTCCAGACAAATAAAGCTCCGATTGCATTGAGGATATAAAAGATGTATTTTCCGATATTGGCAAAGTTTCCTTGAATGCCAGCCTTTGTCAGCTGAACGAAATTGTAAATCAACCAAAATCCCCACTGAGTTGTCAGTTTCAATGCATTCAAAGCATTGGCAATGAGGGAGAATGCAAAGGCAATAGTTGTTACGTAGGCAAGGAGATTCATCTTTCCTCCATAGCCGATATAGTTGGTCATAAATGCAAAGAGGAAGGCGATGATTGAAATGATGATGGCAGCTAATTTTATCTGTTTTTGGCTCATTTGGTTGGGTCTGCCTTCTTGCGAAGCTTCCCATTTCTTAATAGCAAAGGTATAAATGAGGAAGGTGACAGGATAGGTGATAATGGCCGCCTTATTTCCAAGGATATAGTCAATGGTGCCGGACAAAATCGTATTGACAATGCCAAAGTAATTTCCCCATTTGCTTAATTTTCCCGTGAAACGAGTGGACAACATGGAAATCCCAACGTTGGTTACGGAAATCAATCCAAAGGGCACAAGGGCAGTCCATGGGCCCCAGTCTACGAATTTATCGAGACGGGAGTTGAGGTAACCAGATGCGATCGCAATTCCAACGACCAGAGCAACCCCAAAGAGGTCAAACCATTTGGATGTCGCAAAAATTTTTAGTGATTTTTTCATAGGTTAAAATATCTTTCTTTTTTTTACAAACATTCTACAACAAAACGAGAGTAACATCAAATGCTAGAAATAAAACCCTGAAAATCAAGCTTTCAGGGTTGGTAGGGGACTTGAGAAATTAGTTCAGTTTTTCAACATAGAGCTGTTTGGCGATTTCTAGGCTGACTTGGAGTTCTTCATTCTTGTGAATCAGAGTGAAGGTATTAGAGAAGCCGTCAAACTGCTTGACTTGGAGTTGGTCTCCAATATGGATGCTGTGTTTTTCCAAATACTGGAGAAGTTCAAAGCTATCATGGACCCTAGTCAGTAGATAAGTTCCTGCTTCTTTGATATCAGAGAGAGGAAGGTTATTGATCTCAACTAAAAGCTCTCCCTTGGCAGGAATAGTTCCTCCATGGGGACAGGTTTTTGGAAAGCCTAACATTTTGTCTAATCTCTCGACAAAAAAGTCTGAAACCGTATGTTCTAATACCTCGGCTTCCTCATGAATTTGGTCGCTGGTATAGTCTAGATGGTGCACCAGAAAAACCTCAATCAAACGGTGTTTACGATAGAGCTCAGATACAAGTTTTAAACCAATATCAGTCAATAAGTATCCTTTTTTCTTGTCTTTTAAGATGAGATTTTCGGACTGCATGCGCTTGATCATTTCGGTTACAGCTGGAGGAGATACCTGCATTCGAGCAGCAATTTCCTTATTGGTAATCTTAGGAAGTTCCATGCCAATCTCATAAATACATTTTAAGTAATCTTCTTTATTTGGTGTCATTCGCATTTCCTTGTTTATTATCTCCATCTAGTATACCAAAAAAAGCTAGATTTCTCTAGCTTTCTGCCTTGTTATAAGTGGTCTTTCTTTTAGTCAAGCGACTTTGCTGCTTCAATCGCGGCTTCAAAGTTTGGTTCGCTGTTGATATTATCCACGTATTCGACATAGCGGATGATATTGTCAGTATCAAGAACAAAGACTGCGCGTGCAAGCAGATGCCATTCATTGATTAAGAGCGCGTAATCACGTCCAAAAGAGTGGTCGAAGTAGTCTGAGAGCATGATGGCATTTTCAATTCCCTCTGCGCCACACCAACGTTTTTGAGCAAATGGAAGGTCCATAGAAACAGTAAGGACAACAGTGTTGTCCAAGCTAGCCAATTCTTGGTTAAAGCGACGAGTCTGAAGTGAGCAGATACCAGTGTCGATAGAAGGAATGACACTCAAAATCTTTTTCTTACCATCAAAGTCAGCCAGTGATTTTTTAGAAAGGTCAGTTGTTGTTAGAGAAAAGTCAAGGGCCTTGTCTCCTACTTGTAGTTGTTTTCCTGTGAAAGTTACAGGATTTCCAAGGAATGTAGTCATAAGCTACTCCAATCTTTTTTCTTTCATTCTACATTAAATGTTCAGACTTTTCCAATAGTTTGACTGAAAATTGATTAGACAAAAACGCCAATTCAAGGAGAACGACGTTTTTAGAAATTTATTTAGACAAACCTTCAGCAATCTTTTCAAGATTGTATTTCATCATGTTGTAGTAGCTATCGCCTTCTTTGCCTTCTTCAGCGATAGAATCTGTAAAGATTTGAGCATAGATTGGGATGTTTGTGTCTTGTGAAACTGTCTTCATTGGACGGTCATCGACACTGGATTCGACAAAGAGTGATGGAACTTTTGTTTGACGAAGTTTTTCAACCAAGGTCTTGATTTGGTCAGGAGTTCCTTCTTCTTCGGTATTGATTTCCCAGATGTATGCACTTGGTACGCCGTAAGCTTTAGAGAAGTATTTGAAGCATCCTTCGCTGGTTACGATGAGTTTCTTATCAGCAGGGATAGTGTTAAATTTCTCTTTGGCTTCCTTGTCTAGGGCATCAAGTTTTTCAGTGTATTCTTTGAGATTTTTTTCGTAGAATTCCTTGTTGTCAGGGTCTTTTGCGATGAGCTGTTTGGCAATATTTTGCGCATAAATCATCCCGTTTTCAAGGTTGAGCCAAGCGTGTGGGTCTTCTTTGCCTTTTTCGTTTTGGCCTTCAAGGTAGATAACATCAACGCCTTCGCTGACTGCAAAGTAGTCTTTGTTTTCAGTTTTCTTAGCATTTTCTACCAATTTTGTAAACCAAGCATTGCCACCAGTTTCAAGGTTGATACCGTTGTAGAAAATCAAATCAGCTTGAGAAGTTTTCTTGACATCTTCAGGAAGTGGTTCGTATTCGTGTGGGTCTTGACCAACAGGAACGATACTGTGAAGATCAATCTTATCACCAGCAATATTTTTAGTAATATCAGCGATGATTGAGTTTGTGGCAACAACTTTTAGTTTTTGACCAGAAGCTGCATCTTTCTTTCCACTAGAACATGCTACAAGAGCAATGACGGAAAGAAAGAGAATCAGCAATGTACCTAATTTTTTCATTAGATCCTCCAATTTAGTGGGGTTTTGCCCCTTATTTTAACAAATGTTTATTTTTCAGTTTCAAATATCGTTGTTTTGGAGCGATAAAGAAGCTAATAAGAAAGAAACTAGCGGCTGTAAGCACGATACTAGAACCTGCCGCAACGTTAAAGCTATAGCCGATAAAGAGTCCCAAAACTGAAGCTGTAGCTCCAAAGGTTGAGGAAAGGAAAATCATACTTTTCAGGCTATTAGCATAGAGATAAGCAGTTGCTGCTGGGGTAATCAGCATGGCTACAATCAGGATAGTTCCGACACTTTGCATAGCTGTCACAGACACGAGAGTTAGGAGTACCATGAGTAAGTAGTGATAGAAATTGACAGGCATTCCCATGGCCTTAGCCAAGAGTTCATCAAAGGAAGTGATCAAGAGTTGCTTGAAGAAAATCCAGATTAACAAGAGAATGGCTGCTCCTACACCCATAGTAATAAACATATCCGTATCTTGGACTGCCAGGATATTACCAAAAAGAATATGGAAAAGGTCAGTTGAACTTTTAGCGACACTAATCAAGATGATACCGAGGGCTAAGAAAGAAGAAAAGGTAATGCCGATGGCGGTATCGCTTTTGATAATCGAGTTCCCCTTGATGTAGGTAATGATGATAGCAGCTAGTAGTCCAAAGACAATGGCTCCGATAAAGAAGTCAAGGCCCAAGATGAAGGAGAGGGCTACACCTGGCAAGACAGCATGTGAAATGGCATCTCCCATGAGTGACATCCCGCGTAGAATGATGAAACATCCTACAGCTCCAGCTACGACCCCGATAACAATAGCTGTTATCAAGGCATTTTGGAGAAAGTGGAAGTTCTGCAATCCATCTATAAATTCTGCAATCATAGGTCACCTCCATTGAAAAAGAGTCGATTACCGTAAGCTTCTTTAAGATTGGCTTCGGTAAAGGTTTCTTTGGTCGGACCAAAAGCAATCACTTCTCGATTGACAAGCAAGACTTGATCGAAGTAGTGGGGAACCTTGCTGAGGTCGTGGTGGACGATGAGAACCGTCTTCCCAGCTTTTTTCAGATCTCTCAGCGTATTCATGATGATTTCCTCACTGACTGAGTCAATCCCAACAAAGGGTTCATCCAAGAGGATATAGTCGGCTTCCTGCACCAAACATCTGGCAATCAAGACCCGCTGGAATTGACCTCCAGACAGTTGACTGATTTGCCGTTCAGCGTAGTCAGCTAGGCCGACGATTTCAAGGGCTTCTTGCACTTTCTTCCAATGTTTAGCATTTAAACTTCGAAAGAGAGGAATAGAGGGAAATAGTCCTAACGAGACGCATTCCTTGACCTTGATGGGAAAGTTGTAGTCGATATTGATTTTTTGTTCGACATAGGCGATTCGATGTAAGGATTTTTTAACTTCCTTGTCATCGAGAAATGCCTGACCTTGATGTGGGATAATTCCCAGTATCCCTTTTAATAATGTTGATTTCCCAGCACCGTTTGGACCAATGATACCGGTAATTGTTGGTCCTTGGAGCACTAGTGAAATATCCTTTAGTGCCAACGTTTCTTTGTAGGAGACACTGAGGTTTTCGATACGTATCATACAGTTATATTCCTCCTAATTTTTAATATACCTTAATTTTATTTTTAAGTCAAGTTAATTTTTGTAAAAATTTAAAATATTAATGATTAAAATAAGAGGGCAACTCGGCATTTTTAATTGCAATCCCAAGGGAATTTTGCTAAGCTAGGAATAAGTGAAAATAGGAAAGAGAGAACAAGATGACACGTTATCAAGATGATTTTTATGATGCTATAAATGGTGAGTGGGAAAAGACTGCAGTCATTCCAGCTGATAAATCAAGAACAGGTGGTTTTATCGACCTTGACGAAGAAATTGAAGAGTTGATGCTAACAACAACTGACAAGTGGTTGACTGGAGAAGATGTGCCAGAAGATGCTATCTTGGTAAACTTTGTTAAGTACCATCGTATGGTCAGAGATTTCGATAAGCGAGAAGCAGATGGGATCAAACCAGTTCTTCCTATGCTTAAGGAATACCAAGATTTGGAAAATTTTGCGGATTTCGCAAGCAAATTAGCAGAGTTTGAATTAGCTGGTAAACCAAACTTCCTTCCATTTGGAGTATCACCTGACTTTATGGATGCTAGAACCAATGTTCTCTGGGCTAGTGCTCCAGGAACAATCTTGCCTGATACGACCTACTATGCGGAAGACCATCCACAACGCGAGGAATTATTGAACCTTTGGAAAGAAAGTACTGCTAATCTCCTCAAAGCCTATAACTTCTCAGATGAAGAAGTCGAAGATCTTTTAGAGAAACGATTGGAGTTAGACTGTCGTATCGCAGCAGTCGTACTTTCAAACGAAGAAAGTTCAGAATACGCCAAACTCTACCATCCATACGCTTATGAAGATTTCAAAAAGTTTGCACCAGCTTTACCTCTCGACGACTTCTTCCAAGCTGTGATTGGGCAAGTACCTGATAAGGTCATCGTAGATGAGGAACGTTTCTGGCAAGCGGCAGAGCAATTCTATAGTGAAGAAGCTTGGCCTTTGCTCAAGGCAAGCTTGATCTTGAGTGTGATCAACCTTTCAACGAGCTATTTGACAGATGAGATTCGTATCTTGTCAGGTGCTTATGGCCGTGCTCTTTCAGGTGTTCCAGAAGCCCAAGATAAACGCAAGGCTGCTTACCACTTAGCGCAAGGACCATTCAAACAAGCCCTTGGCCTTTGGTATGCCCACGAAAAATTCTCTCCAGAAGCAAAGGCGGATGTTGAGAAAAAAGTGGCAACTATGATTGATGTTTATAAGGAACGCTTGGCCAAAAACGACTGGCTCACTCCTGAAACACGAGAAAAAGCTATCGTCAAACTCAATGTCATCAAGCCTTATATCGGTTACCCAGAAGAATTGCCAGCTCGTTACAAGGACAAGGTAGTAGACGAAAACGCTAGCCTCTTTGAGAATGCCCTATCCTTTGCGCGTGTAGAAATCAAACACAGCTGGAGTAAGTGGAATCAGCCAGTAGACTACAAGGAGTGGGGCATGCCTGCTCACATGGTCAATGCTTACTACAATCCACAAAAGAACTTGATTGTTTTTCCAGCCGCTATCTTACAGGCGCCATTCTATGACTTGCATCAGTCATCTTCTGCCAACTATGGTGGTATCGGAGCAGTTATTGCCCATGAAATTTCTCACGCCTTTGATACTAATGGAGCTTCCTTTGATGAAAATGGAAGTCTCAAGGATTGGTGGACTGAGAGCGACTATGCAGCCTTTAAAGAGAAAACGCAGAAGGTTATCGACCAGTTTGATGGTCAGGAATCTTACGGAGCAACCATTAACGGGAAGCTAACTGTATCAGAAAACGTTGCGGACTTAGGAGGAATAGCTGCAGCGCTAGAAGCTGCCAAGAGAGAACCTGACTTCTCAGCTGAAGAATTCTTCCATAACTTTGCGCGTATCTGGCGTATGAAAGGCCGTCCAGAGTTGATGAAACTCATGGCTAGCGTTGACGTGCACGCGCCAGCTAAACTCCGTGTCAATGTCCAAGTGCCAAACTTTGATGACTTCTTTACAACCTATGATGTCAAAGAAGGCGACGGTATGTGGCGTTCACCAGAAGATCGTGTGATTATTTGGTAATCAAAAAACCAAGGATCAAACATCCTTGGTTTTTAGTTTGCTAGAAAAATGGATTAAAGGTTTTTTCGTGAGCGATGGTCGTAGCAGGTCCGTGTCCAGGATAGACATCGTAGTTTGGGAGAGTAAAGAGCTGGGTTTGGATACTATGGAGAAGCTGTTCCATGCTACCAGTTGGTAAGTCTGTTCGACCAATGGTTTCACGGAAAAGAGCATCACCCGTTAAGACAAGCTGAGTATCCGGAAAGACAAAGGATACGCCACCAATAGAGTGGCCTGGTGTTGGTAATACAGTAAAGTGAAACTCCTCTATCTGGTATTCTTTATGAAAGACAAAGGTGTGTTCAGCTGGTCTACAGACAACATCTGCCATATCATCGTGACGAGGAAGACCAGAAAGATTATCAACAGGAGTATAGAGCCAAGTGGCCTCGCTTTCCGCTACATAAACGGGAGGATTTCCAAAAGTATCTCTAACCAAGTCTAGACTCAAGATATGGTCATAGTGGGTGTGGGTCAGGAGAATTGCACAGACTGGTTTGTTAATGGTCTCGATAGTCTTGCGAATAGCCTCCCAATGGCTACCAGGATCGACTACAATCAAGTGTTGGTCTCCTTCAAGATAATAAGTGTTTTCATAGGCAACAGGGTTCACAGTTTTATGGATTTTCATAGGATTTCCTCTTTCAAAGAATTTACTCCTACTAGTATAACACAGAAGAATAAAATAAGGAATCAACAAGAAAGTCCCTCCATAAAGGAAGGGACTTTCTTGTTATTAAAAATGATTTTTCCAGGCTTGGAAACGAGCATCCAGTAGGAGTTGTGTCAGATTTTTTAAGATTTCAACTTGCTCGGGCTCCAGTGTCTGGGCTTGAGAAACAAGTTGTCGAACATGGTCAATAGCATTTTTAGAAGACAGTTCATTAATGGAACTGATTCCAGATTCTAGAATGGTACCAAAGAAGAGATCGAAGTAGAGCTCCAGTTCCTCATCGGGAACACTATCCACCCATTCTTTGAGAGTGTCTTTAATTTGGAGACTCTCGCTACTAATTGCCTCAAGTTGGACAAAGTGGTGTCCTTCAGTTTGCCAGCTAAAGGTGCTATGTTGAGCAATACCCCCGAGAGCCGTAGATTTGACGACGATAGGAGTATCAGGAACTTCCAGCATCATGCCAATGACAGAACCTTGTGGGACGAAACGGTGAATTTTTGGAATAACATCTTGATAACCAGTGGTCTCAGTCAGATGAGCCTGCAAACCAGGTGCGTCATAGGTATAAACTGCGGAGACTTTTTCTTGCAATTCAGGCTGGATTTGACTGGCAGCATAGACAGCCAGATTCCCACCTTTAGAATGTCCAGCTACAATCACTTTTTGTTTTGGATGTTGGGTAAAGAATTCTTCCAAGTATTCAAGAGCATGTTTTTGGGCAGGTATTTCCTTCATGTAGGTCATATGGAAATCTTCCTTCCAACCAATAATACTATCGTCTGTACCTCGAAAGACAATCAGATAAGTATCTAAATCAAGGCGATAGGTCATAGCAGCGAACTGTTTCTGTTGCTCCGTATCAACCTCGTTTACAAAGTTAGAGAGTTTGCTATTTTTAAAACGTTTGTGCTGGGATAACTGATCGAGGAGCTGGAGACGTTCTTTATTGGTCAACATGTTAGTCTCACGAGGGACACGTGTTGCGACATCGCTTAAACGATTGACAGGCTGTTCCAATAAGTTATCAAAAGGAAGATAAGTCAGCTCTGTAAAAGCAAGTATATCCAGTTCATTCAAGGGAAGATCGTAAAAAGAATCGTATTGAACGTCAGTTAGGTAGTCGAAAATATTGGACATGGGAACTCCTTTCTTTACTTTTATCTTATCAGATTTGCATCAATTTCGCTAGTAGTGAGGAGAATTTTGCTATAATATAGAAAAAGGAGGAGCAGATGCATAAGATTTTACTAGTAGAAGATGATCCAGTTATTCGTCAACAAGTTGGGAAAATGCTCTCCGAATGGGGATTTGAGGTAGTCATGGTAGAAGACTTCATGGAGGTTCTCACACTATTTGTTCAGTCTGAACCTCATCTGGTTCTCATGGATATTGGCTTGCCTCTCTTTAATGGTTATCACTGGTGCCAGGAAATTCGCAAGATTTCTAAAGTTCCTATTATGTTTCTGTCTTCGAGAGACCAGGCTATGGACATCGTGATGGCCATTAATATGGGAGCGGATGACTTTGTAACCAAGCCTTTTGACCAGCAGGTTCTTTTAGCCAAGGTACAGGGCTTATTGCGTCGTTCCTATGAGTTTGGACGGGATGAAAGTCTCTTAGAGTATGCTGGAGTTATCCTCAATACCAAGTCTATGGATGTGCATGTCAATGGCAAAGCTATCAGTTTAACCAAGAATGAATTTCAGATTTTACGTGTCTTATTTGAGCATGCGGGAAATATCGTAGCGCGTGACGACCTAATGCGGGAGCTCTGGAATAGTGACTTTTTTATCGATGATAATACCTTGTCCGTAAATGTCGCGCGCTTGCGCAAGAAATTGGAGGAAGAAGGTTTGATTGGTTTTATCGAAACCAAGAAAGGAATAGGGTACGGATTGAAACATGCTTGATTTCAAAAGTTTTTTTCTAGCTTATATCCGTTCGCGTAGCCGTTTTTTCGTGTTTATTCTCTTACTTACAGGTTTACTTTTTCTCTTTGAGGTCTTATTTGATAACCAAGTGCCCTACTTTAATTATTTCTTCTTTCTATCTACCTTTTTAACACTTTTGTTTTTGGTCTATGATTTCTTGATAGAATTGCAACGCTATCGTAAGGAATTGTTTTACGGAAAAAGAGAAGCCAAGTCACCAATGGAGGCTCTATTGACTGAAAAATTAGAGAAAAGTGAAGAGGAACTCTATCAAAAGAAATCAGATGCGGAAAACCGCTATAATGATTTGGTGGACTACTATACACTCTGGGTGCATCAGATAAAAACACCCATTTCAGCCAGTAAACTCCTCGTGAGCGAGGTGGCAGATCGCCAATTGAAGCAACAGCTAGAACAGGAAATTTTTAAGATTGATTCCTACACCAACCTCGTTCTCCAATACCTACGCTTAGAGAGCTTCCATGATGATCTGGTATTGAAGAAAGAAAATGTGGAGAATTTGGTCAAGGAAGTCATTCGCAAATATGCCATTTTCTTTATCCAGAAAGGTTTAAGTGTTAATCTGCATGACTTGGATAGAAGCATTGTGACGGATAAAAAATGGTTGTTAGTAGTTATTGAACAAATCCTTTCAAATAGCCTCAAATACACAAATGAAGGTGGAATTGAAATCTATATGGACGGTCAGGACCTTTGTATAAAGGATACTGGGATTGGCATTAAAAACAGTGATCAATTGCGAATTTTTGAACGCGGATTTTCAGGCTACAATGGTCGTATGACCCAGCAGTCATCTGGTCTTGGACTCTACCTGACCCAAAAAATCAGCCAAGAATTAGGACATCAAATCCGTATCGAATCTGAACTGGGTCAAGGGACGACTGTGCGCATTAAGTTTTCAGAAGTAAACCTACTGATCGAATGAAAAGAATTGCTAAGAGCTTGGAAGAATCCTTTCAGGCTCTTCTTTAGACCTTGTTATGGTAAGAAAATAGGTTTCAATCAGATAAAAAATTTTAATCTTACAAAAATGTAAGATTAAAGCTCCATTTGTAAGGTTATGTTATGGCAAGTCCTCTTTATTTGGAGTAAACTTATAGCATAAAGATAAAGGAGCAAAACTATGAAAACAATCTTACAAAAGAAAGATACAAGTAAACCAAGTCCAAAAGAGATCGAGCGAGTTCAGCTCGGTTGCGCTATTATGCAGGCTCAGTTTCAATTAATGGGATATTAAAAAGGAGATTATCATGACACTATTAGATGTAAAACACGTTCAAAAGATTTATAAAACACGTTTCCAAGGCAACCAAGTAGAAGCCCTGAAAGATATTCACTTTACCGTAGAAAAAGGCGACTATGTTGCCATTATGGGTGAGTCTGGTTCTGGGAAATCTACTTTACTCAATATTCTCGCCATGCTTGACAAACCAACTCGTGGTCAGGTCTTCCTAAACGGAACAGACACAGCTACCATTAAAAATACTGAAGCATCAAGCTTCCGTCGTGAAAAGTTAGGCTTTGTCTTCCAAGACTTCAATTTGTTAGATACGCTTTCTGTTAAAGACAATATCTTACTCCCTTTGGTATTGTCTAGAAAGCCTATTACAGAAATGATGAAAAAATTAGTCGTGACGGCTGAAAATCTTGGCATCAACCAATTGCAAGAGAAGTACCCTTATGAAATTTCTGGTGGGCAAAAACAAAGGGTAGCAGTTGCACGCGCCATTATCACAGAACCAGAAATTCTTCTTGCTGACGAGCCGACAGGAGCTCTAGACTCTAAATCATCTGCTGCACTGCTTGATATTTTTGATCAGATCAACGAGCAAGGACAGACTATTCTCATGGTAACCCACTCAACAGCTGCGGCCAGTCGTGCGAAACGTGTCCTCTTCATCAAGGACGGCATTCTTTACAATCAAATCTACCGTGGTGAAAAGACTGAACGTCAGATGTTCCAAGAAATCTCTGACACCTTGACTGTTATGGCAAGTGAGGTGAACTAGTATGTTTCGATTAACCAATAAGTTGGCCATCTCCAACTTAATCAAAAACCGCAAACTCTATTATCCTTTTGCACTAGCAGTTCTCCTTGCAGTTACTATCAGCTATCTATTTTATTCATTAACTTTTAATCCTAAAATGGTAGAAATGCGGGGTGGATCTTCTATTCAATTTACCCTACAACTTGGTCTCATCGTAGTAACACTTGCATCTGCCATTATCGTCCTTTATGCCAACAGTTTTGTCATGAAAAATCGTTCCAAAGAACTGGGTATATATGGCATGTTGGGACTAGAAAAGCGACATTTGATTGGTATGACCTTCAAGGAACTCCTGATTTTTGGTCTAGTAACAGTCACTGCTGGGATTGGGATTGGTGCCCTCTTTGACAATCTGATTTTCGCTTTATTGCTCAAACTTTCAAAGATGAAGGTGGAGTTAGTCGCAACCTTCCAATGGTCCGTAGTCCTTTCCATCCTTCTGGTATTTGGTCTTATCTTTTTAGTAATTGTCTTCCTAAATGCTATCCGCATTATCCGTATGGATGCTCTCCAACTCTCTCGTGAGAAAGCAAAAGGTGAGAAGAAGGGCCGTTTCCTAGTGTTTCAGACAATCTTGGGACTACTCTCTTTAGGTAGTGGCTATTATCTAGCTCAAAGCGTAACAAATGCTCTATTGGCTATTTCTACCTTCTTTTTAGCTGTAATACTGGTCATTTTAGGAACCTATCTCTTGTTCAATGCTGGGATTACAGTTTTCTTGAAAATGCTCAAGAAAAACAAGAAATATTACTACAAACCTAACAATCTCATCTCTGTTTCTAACCTCATTTTCCGTATGAAGAAAAATGCGGTTGGTTTAGCGACTATCGCCATCCTTTCCACCATGGTTTTGGTCACCATGTCGGCAGCAACCAGTATCTACAATGGTTCTGAAAATATTAAAAAACTCCTGTATCCTCACGATATGTCAATTTCAGGACAAAATGTAGAAGTTGAGGATTTAGACCAACTTTTAACTCAGTATGCCAAGGAAAAGAACCTAACAATCAGCACTAAGGATGTTCTTAGCTATGCAAGTTTCGGCCTTTCTAGTCAAGATGGTACCAAATTAACCACCTTTGCAAAAGGTCAAAATAGTGTTATGCCCAAGACAGTTTTCCTAGTCTTTGATCAAAAGGATTATGAAAAAATGACTGGACAAAAGCTGAACCTTACGAATAATGAGGTGGGACTATTCGCTAAGAACGATGGCCTTAAAGGTCAAAAAGCATTCAGTCTGAACAATCAGAACTATACGATCAAGCAAGAAATCCAGCAAGATTTCCTCAGAGACCATGTTGCTAACCAGTATGTACTTTTGATCTCAGATTATAACTACCTTGTTGTCTCAAATTTGCAGGACTTTTTAGATAAATACCAGGATTCTGCTATATACACTCAGCTATATGGTGGAATGGATGTGACAGCAAGTAAAGAGGAACAGTTAAAGCTATCTGATGATTTCGATGCGTATGTGAATAATTTCAGTCACAATCTCAAGAACGAGGATGGTATGGTTTACGGTGCAAACATTGCGAGTGAGTCAACTGTCGAAATGAACGCTCTCTTTGGTGGAGTCCTCTTTATCGGTATTTTTCTCTCTATCATCTTTATGGTTGGTACTGTACTCGTTATCTACTATAAACAAATTTCAGAAGGTTATGAAGACCGTGAACGCTTTGTCATTCTGCAAAAGGTTGGTTTGGATCAAAAACAAATCAAGCAAACCATTAACAAGCAGGTCTTGACTGTTTTCTTCCTACCTCTGGCCTTTGCCTTCCTTCATCTGGCTTTTGCTTATCACATGTTGAGCCTGATTCTCAAGGTCGTTGGTGTTGTTGATTCAGCCATGATGTTAAGTGTAACCCTTTCTATCTGTGGTATCTTTGCTTTAGTCTATGTCCTAATCTTTATGATTACTTCAAGAAGCTATCGCAAGATTGTTCAAATATAAAAATAAAGGATATAATGTAAAGTCTGAAAGTTATTTTGACGGAGGAATCCTAGATTATATTGAATACTCTATCTTAGTAGTCATAATTTGCGGGTTTACCTTGGGGATCACACCACCTTGGGTGGTTTGCATGATACAAAATTGGAAAACCAAACACACTCATCATGTTTAAACATTAAAACGTTATCTTCTTTCAGAGGAGATAACGTTTTTTCTTTTTCGGATAAGGAAACAAAAATTTCTACCTTTCACTATCTTTCAAATTGATTGAGTTCTTCAGAGAAAGGTTGTAAAATTTTTGATATAATATCAAGGATGGACTGATGGATAGTTAAAAGATAATTTTCAAAAGAATGATAGGTGAGAAGAAAAATATGTAAGATTGGACAGAAGTCTCTCTACCATCGTCTATACAGAAACAAGATTATATGAAATAAAAGGAGTAACCAATGACCGGAAACTATTCAACACGTGAATACCGTGAAAAATTATATGATGATCTTCATGTTCGATTAAGAGATACACTGATTTTGATGTGTTCGATTTTTATTGCCTCTATAGGTCTAAATATGAATTCAACAGCTGTCATTATTGGAGCCATGCTGATTTCCCCTCTTATGACACCGATTGTTGGACTGGGATTCGGTTTAGCTATTTTTGATACGCGTTTAATCAAGCAATCTCTAGAGGTTTTATTTACTCAAGTATTGGTCAGTTTGCTTGTCTCGACTCTGTATTTCTGGATTACTCCCTTATCTTATGCAAGTAGCGAGTTGATTGCACGAACCTCTCCAACAATTTGGGATGTTCTCATTGCTATTGCTGGTGGGATAGCAGGTGTTATTGGTTCAAGGAAAAAAGAAGCAAACAATATCGTGCCTGGAGTAGCTATTGCAACAGCTCTGATGCCACCTATCTGTACTGCAGGCTATGGTTTAGCTAATGGAAATGTGCGATTTTTATTTGGAGCTCTCTATCTTTTCTTGATCAACTGTGTCTTTATCATGCTAACCAATATTGTTGGAACTAGAATTTTAATGAGAAAATCTCCTTTAAGTTCATTTAAAGAGCTAAACATTAAAATGAAAATTGCCTTGATATCCTTAATTGTATTATTGGTTCTTCCAGCCAGCTATTCAGCAGTCACTCTGACGATAGATCAAGCGCGAAAAGAAGGGATCAAACAGTTTGTAGGAAAAGAGTTCGCCAATCATACGGTCATTAATCAAGTCTACAAGTCAAGTAGCAATGAATTAGTCTTGACAGTTGTTGGAGATCCGATTTCAGAAGAAGAATTAGAAACAATCTGCCAAAAACAAGCCTCTTACGGTATTCAATCTGTTCAATTGAAAGTCAATCAAGTCCATAATTCGACAAAATTAGATAGTGAGATGACCAAGGAATTTTATGAAACCATTAACAAGTATATCGATCAAAAACTCTCTGAAAAAGATTCACAAAAAGATCTCGTAAAAGAGAATGAAGCAGACAAGGACTGAGGAAAGTCAACTTATCTAACTCATGGAAGCAAATCTTATAACTAAAAGTTAGTGGATAGAAAGGATTGTTGATGAGGATACCATTTGTGGTGGTTTGACCAATCACTACTAGCTCAGCTTAATCAAAATATAAAAAAAGCAACAACTGAAATGAACTGACCCCAAAAAGTTAGACAATTAATTTATCCAAAGGATTTAGTTCTGTATTGCACAGGACTGAGTCCTTTTAGTTTTACC